>CAZWNI010000287.1:0-1501 GCA_964635385.1 uncultured Oscillospiraceae bacterium | reverse complement strand
TTATGGGCACCGAAGAAAAGATTGCTCCCGGTATGTGCGGCGTGGTGGAAGACGGCGTAATGCCCGGCTACTTCGGTTACGAAGCCGGACAGAGCTGCTGCGGCGACCACTTTGCGTGGTTCATCGACAACTGCCTGACCAAGGAATACTACGACGCAGCGGAAGCTGCCGGCATGAACATTCATAAATTCCTCCGCTCCAAGGCGGAAAAGCTGAAGGTGGGCGAGTCCGGCCTGGTAGCCCTGGACTGGTGGAACGGCAACCGTTCCGTGCTGGTGGACGTGGACCTCACCGGCATGATTTTGGGAATGACCCTGCTCACCAAGCCGGAGGAAATCTACCGTGCTTTGATTGAAGCCACCGCTTACGGCACCCGTAAGATCATTGAAAACTTCGAGCAGCACGGTGTGCCGGTGGACGAGTTCTACGCTTCCGGCGGAATCAGCCAGAAGGACCCCATGACCATGCAGATTTATGCCGACGTCATCAAGAAACCCATCAAGATTGCCGGTTCTACCCAAGGCCCTGCGCTGGGTTCTGCGATTTTCGGCGCTGTGGCCGGCGGCGCATTCCAGGATTGCTTTGAAGGCGCCCGTGTCATGGGCAACCTGAAGGACACCGTCTACACCCCCATTCCGGAGAACTCTGCGGTGTACGACAAGCTGTACGCAGAATACGAAAAACTCCACGATTACTTTGGCCGTGGTGAAAACGACGTGATGAAGCGCTTGAAGCAGATCAAATTGGAAGCCAAAGGCCTGGCGTAAACGTCATCGTTCCGGGATTCCCTGCCTGATGGATTCAGGCGGGGAAGCACCGGTTCATTCATAAGGATTTTCATAAAGGAGACTGATACCAATGAGAAGTTTGAAAGACCTGGAGTTCTGGTTCGTCACCGGCTCTCAGCCCCTGTATGGCGATGATGCAATTCAGGCTTGCATTAAACATGCCGACGACATGATCAGCAAGATGAATGAGTTCGGCCTGCCCTGCAAGATTGTGAATAAGGGCGTGGTGACCTGCACCGAAGAAATCACCAAGGTCATGAAGGAAATCAACTACTGCGACGCCTGTGCCGGTGTAATCATCTTTGCTCACACCTTCTCCCCCTCCAAGATGTGGATCAAAGGTTTGGTAGAGCTGAACAAGCCCCTGCTGCACCTGCACACCCAGTACAACAAGGAAATCCCCTACGACACCATGGACATGGACTTCATGAACCTGAACCAGTCCGCCCACGGTGACCGTGAAACCGGCTTCATAGCCAGCCGTCTGCGCATGAACCGGAAGGTTGTAATGGGCCACTGGGAAGATCCTGAAGTCACCAAGCGGATCGCTGCCTGGATGCGCAGCGCTGCCGGCGTGATTTTGGGCAAGGAACTGAAGATCTGCCGTTTCGGCGACAACATGCGTTATGTTGGCGTCACCGAAGGCGACAAGGTGGAAGTAGAGATTAAGCTGGGCTGGGAGTGCAACACCTATGCAGTAGGCGACCTGGCTG
>CAZWNI010000286.1:0-1526 GCA_964635385.1 uncultured Oscillospiraceae bacterium | reverse complement strand
GGGGTCAAGAACGAAAAGGGCGTGTTTATCACGCCGGCCTTCCCCAAGCTGATCTATGTGCTGGAGGAGGACAACATCTGCCCCGACAGCAAGTATTGGGATCTCACCGTGCTGGCGGCCCGCTGCACCGCCAAGCGAATGGTGCCGGACTACATCTCCGAAAAGGTGATGAAGCAGCTAAAGGTGGACAAAAACGGGGAGGGTCACTGCTACACCTGCATGGGCTGCCGCAGCTTTTTGACCCCCTATGTGGACGAAAAGGGCAAGCCCAAGTATTACGGCCGGTTCAACCAGGGGGTGGTTACCCTGAACCTGGTGGACGTGGCCTGTTCTTCCGGCAAGGACATGGATAAGTTCTGGAAGATTTTGGACAGCCGCCTGGAGCTGTGCTATAAGGCCCTGCTGTGCCGGCACAACCGGCTGAAGGGCACCCCCTCCGATGTGGCCCCGATCCTGTGGCAGAACGGCGCTCTGGCCCGCTTGAAGAAGGGGGAGACCATCGACAAACTGCTGTACGGCGGCTACTCCACCATCTCCCTGGGCTATGCGGGGCTGTGCGAATGCACCCGGTATATGACCGGCAACTCCCACACCGACCCGGAATCCACCCCCTTTGCCCTGGCGGTGATGCAGCGGCTCAACGACGCCTGCAAAAAGTGGAAAGAGGAAAACAACATCGACTTCAGCCTGTACGGCACCCCCCTGGAATCCACCACCTATAAGTTTGCCAAGTGCCTGCAAAAGCGGTTCGGCATCATTCCCGGAGTCACCGACAAAAACTATATCACCAACAGTTACCACGTCCATGTCACCGAGAACATCGACGCCTTCACCAAGCTGAGCTTCGAAAGCCAGTTCCAGAAGCTCAGCCCCGGCGGGGCCATCAGCTATGTGGAAGTGCCCAACCTCCAGGACAACGTGGAGGCGGTGCTGGCGGTGATGCAGCACATCTACGACAACATTATGTATGCGGAGCTGAACACCAAAAGCGATTACTGCCAGAAGTGCGGCTATGACGGAGAAATCCAAATTGTCACCGACGAGGACGGCAAGCTGGTGTGGGAGTGCCCCAACTGCCATAACCGGGATCAGGATACCATGAACGTGGCCCGGCGGACTTGCGGTTATATCGGCACCCAGTTCTGGAATCAGGGCCGCACCCAGGAAATCAAGGAACGGGTGCTGCACCTGTAAGGAGGAAGCGGGTTTGAACTACGCCGAGATCAAAAAGGTGGACGTGGCCAACGGAACCGGGGTGCGGGTAAGCCTGTTTGTGTCCGGCTGCACCCACCGCTGTCCCGGCTGCTTCAATGAGGAAACCTGGGATTTTTCCTGCGGCAAACCCTTCACCCCTCAGGTGGAGGAGGAGCTGTTGGCCGCTTTGGACCACCCCTATATCGCCGGGCTGACCCTGCTGGGGGGCGAGCCCATGGAGCCGGAGCACCAGCGGGCGCTGCTTCCCTTCCTGCAAAAGGTGCGGGCCAAGTTCCCGGAAAAGGACATCTGGTGCTACTCCGGGTACACCC
>CAZWNI010000285.1:435-1528 GCA_964635385.1 uncultured Oscillospiraceae bacterium | reverse complement strand
GATTCGACCCCACCAGTTTTTTGTAAAAAACTGGACTAAAAACTTTTATGTTTTATTTTTTCGACAGCCTGCTCTTTCCACCCAATCCGTTCCCCAAAGAACACCCGCCGCCCAAAGAGGACGGCGGGTGGAATGATTTGGAGTTGGAAGGGGCGGGATTATTTGCCCAGGATCTCTTTTACCCGCTTGGCAATGGGGCCGGCGGTCAGACCGTACATTTCGATCAATTTGGCAGCCGGGCCGGAGTGACCGAACTCGTCGTTGACGCCGATTTTGTACACCGGCACCGGATTTTCCCGGAGGGCTTCCAGAACGGCATCTCCCAGGCCGCCGATGATGGAGTGTTCTTCCACAGTGACCAGCTTGCCGGTCTTGGCGGCAGCTTCCTGGATCAGTTCTTTGTCCAGAGGCTTGATGGTGTGGATATTGATAACCCCGGCGTCAATGCCTTCCGCCGCCAGGTTTTGGGCGGCAGCCAGGGCTTCGCTCACCGTCAGGCCGGTGGCCACGATGGCGATGTCCTTGCCTTCTCTCAGGGTGACGCCTTTGCCCAGTTCAAACTTGTAGTCGGGCCGGTCGTTGATCACCGGCACCGCCAAACGGCCGAACCGGAGGTACACCGGTCCCTGGTATTCCAAAGCAGCCCGGACAGCGGCACGGGCTTCCACGTCGTCGCTGGGGTTAATCACCACCATGCCGGGGACAGCCCGCATCAGGGCGATGTCTTCGTTGCACTGGTGGGTGGCGCCGTCTTCCCCTACGGAGATCCCGGCGTGGGTAGCGCCGATCTTTACGTTCAGGTGGGGGTACCCGATGGAGTTGCGCACCTGTTCAAAGGCCCGTCCGGCAGCGAACATAGCAAAGGTGGAGGCAAAGGGGATCATTCCGGCGGCAGCCATTCCGGCGGCAATGCTCATCATGTTGCATTCGGCGATGCCGCAGTCAATGTGGCGTTCGGGGTGGGCTTTTTTGAAGACACCGGTTTTGGTGGCGGCGGCCAGGTCGGCGTCCAGCACTACCAGGTTGGGGAAATCCGGAAAGCATTCTACCAGAGCGTTGCCGTAGCTTTCTCTGGTTGCAATTTTCTTTACAT
>CAZWNI010000285.1:0-425 GCA_964635385.1 uncultured Oscillospiraceae bacterium | reverse complement strand
CAGCCATTGTTTTAACCCTCCAGTTCTGCCAGGTGCTTGGTCAGCTCGTCCATGGCGATATTGTATTGTTCGGTCTTGGGGGCGGTGCCGTGCCAGGCCACATTGTTTTCCATGTAGGAAACGCCCTTGCCCTTGACGCTCTTGGCCACAATGCAGGTGGGCATACCCTTGGTGGCTCTGGCCTGGTCGAAAGCGGCCTTCAGGGAGTCGAAATCATGGGCGTCGCAGTGAATGACATGGAACTTGAAGGCTTCAAATTTCTTGTCAATGGGATAGGGGGAGTTGACCTCTTCGATGGTGCCGTCGATCTGGAGGTTGTTGTTGTCCACAATGACCACCAGATTGTCCAGAGCGTGGTTGCCGGCAAACATCGCCGCTTCCCAAACCTGGCCTTCTTCAATTTCACCGTCGCCCAGCAGGGTGTA
>CAZWNI010000284.1:0-1548 GCA_964635385.1 uncultured Oscillospiraceae bacterium | reverse complement strand
ACGGCCCAGCGTGGACGGGATTACCGGCGTGATCAAAGCCAATATCCCTTCCCGAATCGCCTTTTCCGTGTCCAGCCAGGTGGACAGCCGCACCATCATCGACAGCGGCGGCGCCGAAAAACTGCTGGGGAAGGGGGATATGCTGTTCTTCCCCATGGGAATGCCCAAGCCCACCCGGCTGCAGTGCTGCTTTGTGTCCGACAAAGAGGTGGAAGCTGTGGTAGACTACATCAAGCGCAGCGGAGAAAGCGCCGAATACGACGACGCCATTTTGGACGAGATCGACCGCCAGGCAGAAGCCAGTGCCAATAAGAAGGGCAAGAAATCGGAGGAAGAACCCGGCGGCAGTGAGGAAACGGATTCGCTGCTGGATAAAGCCATTGAAGTGGTAATTGAAAGCGGTCAGGCTTCCACCTCCTATCTTCAGCGCCGGTTGAAGGTAGGCTACTCCCGTGCCGCCCGGATTATCGACCAGATGGAGCAGAGGGGGATCATCGGGCCATTTGAAGGCTCCAAGCCAAGGGAGGTATTGATGACCCGCGCTCAATATCTTGAAATGACGCTGCAGCCGGATCGTACCCCTTCCGATGCCGCTACTGAATAAACAGGAGAATCATATGCCGTTTTTACCCATTTGCCGTCAGGATCTAGCCCAGCGCAGGATCGAGCAGTTGGACTTTGTCTACATCAGCGGGGACGCTTATGTGGATCACCCTTCCTTTGGCTGTGCCATTATCACCCGGGTGCTGGAGGCCCAGGGCTTTACCGTCGGGGTGCTTGCCCAGCCGGATTGGAAAAATCCCCGGTGTTTTTTGGAGCTGGGGGTGCCGAAATACGCTTTTTTGGTCAGCGCCGGGAATCTGGATTCCATGGTGGCCCACTATACTGTGGCCAAACAGCGCCGCAGCAGGGACGCCTATTCCCCCGGGGAAAAGACCGGCCTTCGCCCAGACCGGGCGGTGACGGTGTACACCCAAACCCTCCGCAGCCTCTGTCCCAATACCCCTGTCCTTATCGGAGGGCTGGAAGCCAGCCTGCGCCGGTTTGCCCATTACGATTATTGGAGCGACTCCGTCCGCCCCTCGGTGCTGGAAGAATCCGGAGCGGATCTTTTGATGTACGGCATGGGAGAACGGGAGATGATCGAGATCGCCCAGGCTTTCCGGGAAGGGAAGACCGTGGAGGAGATGCGGGAGATCCGGGGCACCTGCTATCTGATTCCTCCGAAAGAAACCCCTTTCGGCTGTGTGGAATGTCCAGGCTGGGAACAGATTACAAAAGATAAAGCCGCCTACGCCAAGGCCACCCGGCTTCAAATGGACAACCAGGACGAAATCACCGGCCGCACCTTGATCCAGCGGCAGCAGCACAAAATGCTGGTGCAGAACCCTCCCATGGAAGCCTTGACCACGGAAGAAATGGATTGGGTGTACAGCCTGCCCTATATGCGCACCTACCACCCGGTGTACGAAAAGCAGGGGGGCGTCCCCGCTATCCGGGAGGTGGAATTTTCCATTACCCATAACCGGGGCTGCTTTGGAGCCTGTA
>CAZWNI010000283.1:0-1551 GCA_964635385.1 uncultured Oscillospiraceae bacterium | reverse complement strand
TGCACCCCCTCTGTAATCCACGACTCCGAGTGCCCGGCTCTCATCGGCGAGATCCAGTATAACGAAGACGGCACTACTGCCTGCAATCATAACACTCTGACGGGCGGCCTTGGCGGCTTCAACATTCAGGTGGAGGGCGCTGTGGTACAGGCCGACGCATTCGACGTATCTGAGTCGTTCGACGGATTGAACAAAGCTTTGATCGACTTGTTTAACGACGGCACTGCAAGCGAAGAAGAATAAGCCCCTTTCTTAAACCATAATTCTGAAAGATGGAGCTGCGAGGGTCCGGGGCTTCCCGGCCCCGCAGCCCTTCATTTTCAGGAAATCCATTGGCGGCTCGCCGGAAAGGATACCAACACGAAATGAAAGCGCTGAAAATAATCAAAAATATTCTTTTTGGAGTAACTCTTGCCGCCCTCATTCTGGCCATCGCCATCTTTACGATCCCTCTTGTAACGGACATTGAGTACCGTGCCGTGCAGACCGGTTCCATGGAGCCGGAAATCCCGGTAGGTTCTCTGGTGGTAGTGGTGCCCACGGCTGCGGAGGAAATACAGGTGGGGGACGACGTCACCTATGTCACCCAGGGCGGCCAGGTGGTCACCCACCGGGTATTTTCCATTGACCGGGAGAACAACACCTTTATCACCTACGGCGTTGCCAACGGGGTGGACAACAAAGACCCGGAGCTTCAATATGAAAACATCATCGGCGTTGCGGTGTTCCACATTCCGGTGATTGGAGAAGCCGTCATCTACCTGAATACCGTCACCGGCAAACTTGTGGCCGGCACGGTGATTTTATCCCTCTTTATCCTGTCCCTGCTGCTGAGTGTGATTGCGTCCGGCAGAAGGTAAAAGAAAAACACACAGAGGGCTTCCAATATGGATTCGGAGCTTGCGGGGGCGGATTACCGATCTTTTCTCAACGGGGAAACCGGTCGGGAGGACAGCGCCCCGTTACAGGAAGAAGCGCCTGCTCCAACTCCAAGGGAGCGTTCCCATTCGGAGGAAGGAAAGAAAGCGGTTCATTCTAAGAAGATGTCTAAAAGGGACGAGCTGGTTTTCCAGTTGGAGCAAAGGACGAAAAAAAAGAAAAAGGAAACAACGGATGATTTTTGGAATGGAGGGGATGGCCTGTGAGCTGGCTCAAGCAAAAAAAGGGCTTGCTGCTTGTGATATTAAGTCTGGTTTTGGTGGCTGCCATTTCGGTGGGCGGAACCGCCGCTTATTTTTCCGACAGTGACGAGGTGAAGAACACCCTCTCCATCGGGAATGTGGAAATCTCGCTGGATGAGCCAAACTGGAACCCGGAAACCGGGCTGGACATGACGCCGGGCAGCCAGGCGGAAAAGGACCCCACCGTGACTGCGGTAGAAGGCGACAGCTATATGCGCATTAAGATGGAAATTGTGGACGGCGAAGGCGTCCCCATCACCGATGAAGAGCGCATTTCCCTCATTCTGCAAACCCTGTGGTACGACAGGGACGGCACGCTGACGGACAGCGACGCCAAATACCTGATGTCGGAGCTTCAGGCGCTGGCGTC
>CAZWNI010000282.1:0-1583 GCA_964635385.1 uncultured Oscillospiraceae bacterium | reverse complement strand
TCGGGAATCTCCCATAACCCCTACGCTGCGCATGGAGGTAAGGACGGCAAAGTAGTGATTCACGCTGCGATCCAGACCTGCCTTGGCGATCTCTTCCCGGAAGATGGCGTCGGCGTCCTGGAGGATTCGCACCTTCTCCGAGGTAATTTCCCCGATGATCCGAATGGCCAGACCGGGACCCGGAAAAGGCTGTCGCCACACCAGCACCGGGCTGAGGCCCAGCTCAGTGCCTAGCTGCCGGACTTCGTCCTTGAACAGCAGCCGCAGCGGCTCGATGATTTCCTTAAAGTCCACATAATCCGGCAAGCCGCCTACATTGTGGTGGCTCTTGATCACTGCAGCATCTCCGGCGCCGGACTCGATGACATCGGGATAGATGGTGCCTTGGGCCAAATAGTCCACCTTGCCGATCTTTTTCGCCTGGGCTTCAAACACTCGGATAAATTCTTCCCCGATGATCTTCCGCTTGGCTTCCGGCTCCGTAACCCCCGCCAAACGGGAAAGGAACTGTTCCCCGGCGTTGCAGCGGATAAAGTTGATGTCCCAGCCGGCAAAGGCATTTTCCACTTCGTCCCCTTCGTTTTTCCGCATCAGGCCGTGGTCCACGAAGATACAGGTAAGTTGATCGCCGATGGCTTTGCTCAGCAGGGCCGCCAGCACGGAAGAGTCTACCCCGCCGCTGAGCGCCAGCAGAACCTTGCCGTCCCCCACCTTTTCCCGAATCTGAGCAATGGCGGTTTTGGCGTAACTGCTCATGCTCCAGTCCCCGGTGCAGCCGCAGACCCGGAACAGGAAGTTATGGAGCATCTGCAAGCCGTTTTCGGTGTGCATCACTTCCGGGTGGAACTGCACGGCGTACAACTTCTTTTCCGAATTTTCCATCGCCGCCACCGGGCAGTCCGCAGTGTGGGCGGAAACGGCAAAGCCTTCCGGCAGGCCGTTGATATAGTCGGTGTGGCTCATCCAGGTGATGCCGGTTTCCGGAAGGCCGTCAAACAACAGGCTGGAAGCGTCAAACTGCGTTTCGGTTTTGCCGTATTCGCTGGTGACGGCGTCGGTGACGCTGCCGCCCAAGGTATAGGCCATTAGCTGGCAGCCATAGCAAATGCCCAGAACCGGAATGTTCTGCTCAAAAATATCCTTTTGAATATGGGGGGACTGCTCCAGATAAACGCTGTTGGGCCCGCCGGTGAAGATAATGCCCTTGGGGTTCATCTCCAGCAGCTGGGAAAGAGGGGTCTTATAGGATTTTACTTCGCAGTACACTCCGCATTCACGCACCCGACGTGCAATGAGCTGGTTATACTGCCCGCCAAAATCCAGTACAATCACGGTTTCGTGGGTCATGGAGTACCTCCTGCCTTTTTCTCATAAAGTTCCATTAGATGCAAGTGAATACCCTTTATTGTAGCGGTTTTTATTTCAAAAAGCAAGGGCAGAACCGGGATTTCCGGCAAGTTTTTACTCAAAACCGATTTTTACGGCTTTTACAGCAGTAATTTTAGGAAAACAGACGGAATCCTCAACGCAGCTTGTCGAAAAAGGTTCCTGATGTTTCCGGATTGACCCGCCCCCGGCTCTAC
>CAZWNI010000281.1:0-1603 GCA_964635385.1 uncultured Oscillospiraceae bacterium | reverse complement strand
GCCTCGGGTTCGTGACTTCCGCGGCATCAACCCCAACTCCTTCGACGGCCGGGGCAACTATTCCATCGGCTTGAAGGAACAGTTGATCTTCCCGGAAATCGAATATGACAAAATCGACAAGCTGCGGGGCATGGACATCACCCTGATCACCACAGCCAACACCGACGAAGAGGGCCGGGAGCTGCTGACGCTCATGGGCGCCCCCTTCACCACAAAGTAAGAGGAGGAAGAAAAACACATGGCGAAGAAGAGCATGATTGCCAAGCAGAAAAGAGAGCCTAAGTTTTCTACCCGCGCCTACAACAGATGCAAAATCTGCGGCCGGCCTCACGCTTACCTGAGAAAGTACGGCATCTGCCGTATCTGCTTCCGTGAACTGGCTTATAAGGGCCAGATCCCCGGCGTGAAGAAAGCAAGCTGGTAAGTCCGCTGGATAGGAGCGGATACTGCCCCAATCGGCAGGGAAATTCCTGCACACACCTTTCGTTACGGTGTGCGAATTACTGGTAAAAAAGCATTAGGAGGTTTAGCGCCATGCAAATTACGGATCCCATTGCGGATTTTCTCACCCGCATCCGGAACGCAAACGCAGCAAAACACGAAACCGTTGATGTGCCTGCTTCCAATCTGAAGAAGGCTATGGCCCAGATCCTGGTGGATGAAGGCTACATCAAAGGATTCACCGTGGTGGAAGACGGCAAGCAGGGCATCATTCGAATGACCCTGAAATACGGCGAGAACAAGAGCCAGGTCATCACCGGCCTGCGCCGGGTCTCCAAGCCTGGTCTGCGGATCTACGCATCCAGCGCCGATATGCCCAAAGTGATGAAGGGACTGGGCATTGCCATCGTTTCCACATCAAAAGGACTGATGACCGACCGCCAGGCCAGAAAGCAGAAGGTCGGCGGCGAAGTGCTGGCTTTCGTTTGGTAAGATAAGGAGGAAAGATACCATGTCTCGTATTGGCAGAGCGCCTATTGACGTTCCCTCCGGAGTCGAAGTCAAAATCGACGGCCATCACATTACCGTGAAAGGTCCTAAGGGAACCCTGGAGCAAAACATTCATAAAGACATCACCGTGACCATGGAGGACGGAAAGCTGCTGGTGACCCGTCCCAGCGACGACAAAATGCACCGCTCTCTCCACGGCCTGACCCGCAGCCTGGTTTACAACATGGTAGTGGGCGCCAGCGAAGGCTTCTCCAAAACTTTGGAAATCCAGGGCATCGGTTACCGTGCCCAGAAGCAAGGCGCCAATGTTGTGTTGAACTTGGGCTTCTCTCACCAGGTCATTATCAGTGAAACCGACGACATCAAGCTGGACGTTCCCGATGCCACCCACGTTGTGGTCCGGGGCTGCGACAAGCAGAAGGTTGGTCAGTTCGCTGCCGAAGTGAGAGAAAAGCGTCCTCCCGAACCCTATAAGGGCAAGGGCATTCGCTATGCCGGCGAATATGTCGCCCGCAAGGAAGGCAAAGCCGGTAAGGGCAAGTAATGGGAAAGGAGTGACGAGTCAATGGTGAAAAAATTTGACCGCAATAAAGCTAGACAAAAAAGACACCTGAGAGTCCGCAATAAGATTGCAGGCACCGCCGATTGTCCT
>CAZWNI010000280.1:0-1622 GCA_964635385.1 uncultured Oscillospiraceae bacterium | reverse complement strand
CGGGCTGACCCTGGCGGTGTACTGGATCGGCGCTTACCTGGTGGAAAGCGCCCAAATGACGGACAAACTGTCCATTTTCTCGGACATGATCGTCTTTTCCCAGTACGCCATGCAGGTGGTCATGGCCTTTATGATGCTGGTAATTATCTTCATTATCCTGCCCCGTGCTTCGGTAGCGGCCAGACGGATTCTGGAGGTGCTGAACACCCGTTCCTCCATTCGGGACGGCAGCGTCACCCAGTCCAAAGCCGGAATGAAGGGGGAAGTGGAGTTCCGCAATGTGTCCTTCCGCTACCCTGACGCCGACGGAGACGTGCTGCAAAACATCTCCTTCACCGCCCACCAGGGGGAAACGGTGGCTCTGATCGGCGCCACCGGCTGCGGCAAAAGCACCGTCATCAACCTGATCCCCCGGTTCTACGACGCTACCCAGGGGCAGGTACTGGTGGACGGAGTGGACGTGCGGGAATACAACCAGCATGCCCTGCGGGATAAGATCGGGTATGTGTCCCAGAAGTCCATCTTGTTTTCCGGCACCGTAGCCAGCAACGTGGCCTATGGGGACAACGGCAAACCCAGCTCGGAGGAGGACGTGGCCCAAGCCGTCCGCACCGCCCAGGCGGAGGAGTTTGTGCTGAAAATGCCGGAGAAGTACGACGGCTACATTGCCCAGGGCGGCTCCAACCTGTCCGGCGGCCAGAAACAGCGGCTGTCCATTGCCCGGGCCGTCTGCCGCCACCCGGAAATCTTCATCTTTGACGATTCCTTCTCTGCATTGGACTACAAAACCGACCGCACCCTCCGCCAGACCCTGCAAAAGGAATGCGGGGACTCTACCCGGATTATTGTGGCCCAGCGGATCGGCACCATTCGTGATGCGGATAAAATCATTGTGCTGGAGGACGGGAAAATCGCCGGTATGGGCAGGCACGACCAACTGATGGCCAACTGCCCGGTGTACCAGCAGATTGCCCTGTCCCAGCTTTCCAAGGAGGAATTGGCCTAATGAGCAGTGAACAGTCAACCCAACGCCAAACTGCCCGTCCGGCCCACGGCGGAATGATGGGGGGCCGTGGCATGGGCCGGGGCGGTGAAAAGTCCAAGGATTTTGTGGGCTCCTGGAAGAAACTGATTGCCTACTGCAAGCGGTACCTGGTCCCTATTCTCATTGCCCTGGTCTGCGCCGCCGGCGGCACCGTATTTACCTTAATCGGGCCGGATCAGCTTTCGGAATTGACCCGAATCATCACCGACGGCCTCTTAACCGGAATCGACCTGGAGGCGGTGATGCGCATCGGCGTCTTTTTAGCAGCCCTGTACCTGATGGGGGCTATCCTCAGCTTTGCCCAGCACTTTATCATGTCCACCATCGCCCAGGGCGTCTCCAAACAGATGCGCAGCGATATTTCCCGGAAAATCAACCGGCTGCCCATGAGTTTTTACAGCCGCACCTCCTACGGGGATATTCTGTCCCGGGTTACCAACGACGTGGATATGATTTCCCAGTCCTTAAACCAGAGCATCGGCACCATGGTCAGCGCCATCACCCTGTTTTTAGGCTCCTTGATTATGATGCTGGCAACCAACGTGGTTCTGGCCCTCACAGCGGTAGCCGCCACCCT
>CAZWNI010000279.1:0-1645 GCA_964635385.1 uncultured Oscillospiraceae bacterium | reverse complement strand
CCTTAAAGCCTTCCCCGATTTCCGGGTGCTTCAGGGCAGTTTCCACACTGGCCTGCATAATGCCCAGCTTGTTGCCCATATCGTAGCGGGTGCCCACGAAGTCCACGCCGATCATGCCCTTGGTGGTGGCCAGAATCTTCATGGCGTCGGTGAGTTGGTATTCTCCGCCGGCGCCCCGGGGCAGGTCTGCCAAGATGTCGAAAATTTCACCCGGCAGGACACAGCGGCCCAAGATGGAGAAGTTGGAGAAGGCCAGTTCAGGCGTGGCGGGTTTTTCCACCATGTCGGTGACCTTGTACACATTGTTTTCCAGGTTTTCCACCTTCAGAGAGGAATACCGGGTGACCTGTTCAAAAGGCACTTCTTTCATGCAGACACAGCCCAAACCGTACTTTTCATACTGGTCCACCAACTGCTTGCAGCAGGGATAGTCCCCCATAATCACATCGTCGCCGTACAGCACCGCAAAGGGGTCCTTCCCTACAAAGCTCCTGGCGCAGTTGACAGCGTGGCCAAGACCCAGGGGGGCGGGCTGACGGACGTAGGTGATGTTGGCCAGCTGACTGATGGCCCGGACGGTTTCCAGCACCTGTGTTTTTCCGGAGGCTTCCAGTTTCTGTTCCAGTTCAGGGGAAGCGTCGAAGTGATCTTCCACTACCCCTTTGCCCCGGCTGAGGACAATGCAGATGTCGGTGATGCCGCTGGCGGCCGCTTCTTCCACAATATATTGGATAGCGGGCTTATCCACGATGGTAAGCATTTCTTTCGGCATGGCCTTGGTGGCCGGCAAAACACGAGTTCCCAAACCCGCCGCAGGGATAACTGCTTTGGTGACTTTCATAGCATTACTTCCTTTCTATTCTTATGCCAGGGTATATTTATGGAAAACCTTCTTCCCCTTCTTCACCACAAAGGTGTCCTGGAACGCATCTTTGGAGAAGGAAGTTTTCGGGTCGGTGATTTTTTCGTCGTTGACTGCAATGGCTTTGTCGGTGGCGACCAGGCGGCGGGCTTCCCCGTTGCTCTTGCAAAGGCCGCCCTTCACCAGCAAGGTCAGCAAACCGATGGAGCCGTCGGTGAAGTCCTCCTCTGCCAGAGTGGTGGTGGGCATATGATCGGCGCTGCCTTTGCTGAACAAAGTGCGGGCGCTTTCCTGCGCCTTTGCGGCTTCTTCTTCGCCGTGAACCAATTTGGTCAGCTCGAAAGCCAAAATCTCCTTGGCGGTGTTCAACTGAGCCCCTTCCCAGGAATCCATCTTATCAATCTCTTCCAGGGGCAGGAAGGTGAGCATCCGAATGCACTTCAGCACATCGGCGTCCGCCACGTTTCTCCAGTACTGGTAAAAATCAAAGGGAGAAGTCTTATTGGGGTCCAGCCAGACAGCGCCGGACTGGGTCTTGCCCATCTTCTTGCCTTCAGAATTTAACAGTAACGTGATGGTCATGGCGCTGGCGTCCTTGCCCAGCTTCCGGCGGATCAGTTCGGTGCCTGCCAGCATATTGCTCCACTGGTCGTCCCCGCCGAATTGGAGGTTACAGCCATAGTGCTGGAACAGTTCATAGAAGTCGTACGCCTGCATGATCATATAGTTGAACTCCAAAAAGCTCAGGCCTTTCGCCATCCGCTGTTTGTAGCACTCTGCGGT
>CAZWNI010000278.1:0-1675 GCA_964635385.1 uncultured Oscillospiraceae bacterium | reverse complement strand
TGACCTTTATCCACAAACTGACGAAACGAGTGCAAAGTTAATCATAATGGGGAAGTAAAAACCGGCCCCGGAGGACTGCCGCAGGCAGAGGGAGAGGGGAATGGTTTGCCCCGTCAAACCCTCGGCCTGCCCGCCTGCTCTACGCAGGGGCAGGCGGTTTTTGTCTGCTCGTTCCCTGCTGGCCCGGCAGGAACTGCCACCACTATGACTGCACTTACTTCAAAAATGCTGTAGCAAGTTGCCTGGGTGGAATCAGGACAGAAAAGAAACCTTTGTGGGGTTTCTGCCCCATAACCCACTGCGTGGGGTTCGACCCCGAAAAACTTTTCTGAAAAAAAGTTTTATCAAAAAACTTTATGTTATTTCCGCACCTGGTTCATGGCGTTGACCAGGGCATAGATGGAAGCGGCGATGATGTCGCTGTGTTCCCCCACGCCCCAGTACACCTTATCCTGGTACTCAATGCCCACATAAGCCACCGCCTGGCTTTTGCTGGACTGGGTCAGGGCGTGTTCGGTGTAGGCTACAATGCGGTAGTCCATTCCAAGAATCTCTTTGGCGGCGTTGCTCACTGCGTCCAGCCGCCCGTTGCCGGAAGCGGTGGCGGTGCGGCGCACCTCGTTGTCCTCCAAAGTCAGATCCACGGTGATGTCCTCCCCGTGGCGGCGGAAGTGGTAATCCACCAGCTTTACCGCCCCTTCTACATGGCAGTACTCCCTGCGGAAGATGGAGAACACCTCGTCGGCGGAGAGCTCCTTATGGGCGTGGTCGGACACCCCTTTCACCAGATACCCGAAATGCTCCCGCATTTTCGGCGGCAGGTGGTAGCCGAACTTCTGCTCCAGCAGATAGCCGATGCCCCCCTTGCCGGACTGGGAATTGATCCGGATTACGTCCTTTTCGTATTCCCGGCCCACGTCTTTGGGGTCGATGGGCAGGTAGGGCACCGTCCACTGGTGGAGGTTCTTTTCCCTGCGCCAATCCATGCCCTTGGCGATGGCGTCCTGGTGGGAGCCGGAGAAGGCGGCAAACACCAGCTTACCCGCATAGGGCTGACGATCCCCCACCTGCATTTTGGTGGCCTTTTCATAGGCGGTCACCGTCTCGTTCATGTTAGAGAAGTCCAGTTTGGGGTCGATGCCGTGGCTGAACAGGTTCATGGCCACGGTGACGATGTCCACGTTGCCGGTGCGTTCCCCGTTGCCGAACAGGGTGCCTTCCACCCGGTCGGCTCCCGCCAGCAGGCCCAGTTCGGTGTCCGCCACGGCGCACCCCCGGTCGTTGTGGGGGTGGAGGGAGATAAGCACGTTGTCCCGGTTATGGAGGTGCTTGCTCATGTACTCCACCTGGCAGGCGTAGACGTGGGGCGAGCTCATCTCCACCGTCACCGGCAGGTTAATGATTACCGGCCGTTCTTTGGTGGGCTTCCAGATGTCGATGACCCGGTTACAGATCTCCAGGGCGAATTCCGGCTCGGTGCCGGTGAAGGATTCCGGGGAATACTCAAAGCGGTAATGGTCCTCGTAGCCCTTCACATACCGGTTGAACAGCTCCGCCCCGGTGACCGCAATGTCGATGATGGCCTCTTTGTCTTTCTTAAACACCTGTTCCCGCTGGGCCACGCTGGTGGAGTTGTACAGGTGGACGATGGCGTGCTTACAGCCTTTTAAGGCTT
>CAZWNI010000277.1:0-1681 GCA_964635385.1 uncultured Oscillospiraceae bacterium | reverse complement strand
CGCAAATGCCGGTACTTTGCCATTTTGCCCTTCTTTTTCCGTTTGGATTTAACCCGAATCAAAATCACCACCAGCACTGCAATCAGCACAATGACCAGCCACACCCAGAGATTGGTGAAAAACTGCCCGATCTGGTAGAAGGTCCAACTGATCCAGCTTACCTCCACGTCTTCGGTGGCGATCAGGTCTACCGTGGCCAGGGTCTCGTCCTGGAAGCGCAGTTCCAAGGTGCCCAGCACATCTCCCTGGTGGATCGGGGCAAAAACGTTCTCGTTGACCGTGGCTATCTTCTGAATGGCGGACAGATCCAGCAGATCCTCGTTGGGGATCAGGCAGATTACGTCCTGGGCAGGGGAAAGCAGCACATAGTTTTTGCCGCTGGCCAGCCGGACGCTGGCTTCCTCAATGTAGTCCTCGGTGGAGACTACGGTGCGGGTGGCGAAGGTGTCGAACACCCATTCGTAAAGGTTGATGGTGTCGATGTAGGTGTAGTTGGTGGAGCTGCCGGAAGAATCCAGGTTCTGGGCCCCCATCACCACGCAGATGTAGTTGTAGCCGTCCTTGCTCCCCGCCGTCACCAGGTTTTTGGTGTTCTCATCGGTGGTGCCGGTTTTCACTCCCCGGCTGTATTCATAATAATAGCTGCTGCTTGTGCTGACCATGGCGTTGGTGTGTACCACCAACTGTTTCTCCCGCAGGTTGGTGGGGGAGATGTAGTAGCTGTCGGTGGAGGTGATGACATCGAAAATCTGCTGGGATTTGGCCTTGCTGTCGTCGTCCAGCTCCCGGTCGTCATAAATGTCCATATTATACGCATACTGGGTGATCAGGTACATATCACGGGCGGAGGAATACTGTTCCGGATCGTCCAGGCCGTGGGGGTTGGTGAAGTGGGTGTTGGTGCAGCCGATCTCCTCCGCCTTGGCGTTCATGGCGTCCACAAAAACCTGCTGATCCCCATCGCCGTAATACTCGGCGATCATGCTGGCGGCTTCACAGGCGGAGTTGAGCATCATCGCATAGAGAAGGTTGCGCAGGGTCAGGGTCTCCCCCACCTCGATGCCGGCGTTGGAGGCGTCTCGGCCGTACAGCTCATCTTGTATCTCCTGGGACATGGTGATGGTGGTGCCGTCCAGATCCGACCAGGTCTCCACGGCAATGATAAAGGTCATGATCTTCACCAGGGAGGCGGGAAGCATCTGTTCATCTGCATTTTTTTCGTACACCACGGTGCCGGTGTCGGTGTTCACCACAATGGCGGACTGGCTGTAAACTTCAAAGTCGGGGGTGTAGGTCAAAGCGGAGGTGCTCAACGGGGTGAGCAGCAGCATCACGCCGGCCAGCGCCGCCAGGGCTGCGGTAAAGGGCTTTTTCCAGTTCATCTATATTCACAATCCTTTTCGGTATTCTCAAACTTATATCCCAGCCAAAGAAGGCTGACCTGGATTTTATGATACCATACCAGTCCATTCTTGGCAAGGGAGGATACCCTTTCAGGATACCCTAAAACTGTGACAGGATTATGAAATTTAAGGAAAAAACCTCTGTCTGAAACATCATAAACCATTTCATGCACCGGGACCGGGTTTGGCCCGGCGCCTCTTTTCCGTGGAGGAACCCGGAAGGAGGGCTTCTTTAGGGGGGAGAAAAAGGTTCCTGATGTTTCCGGATTGACCCGCCC
>CAZWNI010000276.1:0-1697 GCA_964635385.1 uncultured Oscillospiraceae bacterium | reverse complement strand
AATGGGTTCGGCGCACCCTGCCTTGACATGGACCGCCAGATCCTCTTTCTCCCGTGCGGTGCGCTTACGGAAGTTGTCAAACTCCGCAACCTTCCGCAGAAGCTGATCCTTGAGCTGGGCGTTTTCCTCGGTGAGCTGTTTCACCACAGGGTCCTGTGCCTGCTCCTGCTGTTCTTCGGCTTCTTCCGGTTGGTCTTTCTGTTTTTTGGCTTCTTCCTCCGGCTGTTCCGGTGTATCGCCTTTGGCTTTTTTCATTTCATTCTCCGTCATCAGATCGCCCTTCCTTATGTTCTTGGTCCACGAATTGTTCTAACTGCCGGGATAAGCTCCGGGAGAAATATTCGGTGTAGGGAATCAGTTTTTTGTAATCCAGCCGCACCGGACCGATGATCCCCAGGCTCCCGCCCTGGTGGCTCCCCATTTGATAGGGGGCCAGCAGCAGAGAGGAATTGCTCACCGCAAAGGGGGAATCCTCTTTGCCGAAGATCACCTGCACCCCGCTGAAGGCCCGGCTCAGCAACTGGGCCAGCTGGTTCTTTTCTTCCAAAAACCGCACCAGGCCGCTGCTGTCGAATCCGGGGCGGAGGAGGAGCTTCCCTTCCCCGCTGATGTTGATGTTCTGCCGGTAAAACTGCCCGCTGAGCTCGTACACCGCATGGAGCAGGGGGCTCAGGGAGAGCATATAGCTTCCCATGGCCACCGCCAGCTTCTGCCGCTGGGCCGGGTTCAGATCCTGGGGGGACTGGCCCACCAGGTTTTCCCGAAGGAAATTTTCAAAGAAGGTGAGCTGCTCCTGGGTGAGATCCACGCTTAACCGGCACATTCGGTTCTTGATGTCCCCGGAAGAAGTGATCATCAGCAAGGCATACAGCCGTTTTCCGGCGGGGATCACCTCCACCTGGCTGATTACCGTAAACCGGGGCAGATTGCTGGCGTTGACTACCGCAAGCTGGGTGATTTCGCTCAATGCGTCGGCGGCGTTTTGCAGCACCGTCTCGGCGTTGGCGCCGCCCCCCTGGTCCAGCCGGAGGTCGATCTCCTGCTGCTCCTGGGGGGAAAGCACATAGGGCTGCATCAAATGCTCGATATAGTACCGGCACCCCGCCACCGTGGGAATCCGCCCGGCGGAGGTGTGGGGCTGTTCCAGATACCCTTCCCGCTCCAAGGCAGCCATATCGTTTCGAATGGTGGCGCTGGAAACGTTTAAGGAACCGCTTTCCAACACCGCTTTGCTCCCCACCGGCTCTCCGGTGCGGAGATAATGCTCTACAACGGCAGCCAGCACAATTTGTTTGCGCCCTGCCAATCCCATGGCCCTTCACCTCGATTGTTCCCGGAATGGTGCAGAAAAAACAGGGTGGAAAACCTTTGTAATTTCCCTGTTCGATTTAGCACTCCTCTTTCCTGAGTGCTAAACCTACTGTACCACCAAGGGGCAGACAAGTCAAGTACAGGATTCGGATATTTTGTAAATTATGTTTTAACAAACCCCATCTCCTCTCGTTCCGGGTCAAAAACGGTTGTACCCCGGAAAAAAATATGATAAAATAACAGGGTCAGCTGCGCTGACGCTGGCAGGTTGTAGAAAAACCCTCCATGTTGTGAGACAACAGAGGTCGATGGAACTCTTGCCTCCCTCGCAGAGGGAGGTGGCCAGCG
Organism: uncultured Oscillospiraceae bacterium; assembly: GCA_964635385.1. Classification (GTDB taxonomy): domain Bacteria; phylum Bacillota; class Clostridia; order Oscillospirales; family Ruminococcaceae; genus Egerieicola. Next base: position 38 of record CAZWNI010000276.1, on the reverse strand, counting down.
CAAAGCGCTGGACGGAGGGAGAGAGAAGCAATCGTATT
>CAZWNI010000275.1:0-1699 GCA_964635385.1 uncultured Oscillospiraceae bacterium | reverse complement strand
CGGACGACAATCACGATGAACGAGTACGGCAAGGTTGCCGTACCGTCCGACGCCGCCAGCGTATGGATGAGCGAAATGGAATTGGTGGAACTTTTCGATATAATCGTTCCTACACTCCGTGCCACTATACGAGCCGTGTACAAGAGCGGAGCGTTAAAGCCCTATGAGGAAGAAAGGCGTATAAAACTGACCAACGGTTATTATTCTGAAACATATTCCCTCCCTATGGTCGTGGCACTGGCTTTCCGTATCAATACTTCAAATGCGGTAATGGTACGTAAGGTTTTATTGGAAAGGCTTTGCTTGCGAAAAGAAAGGCAAGTTTTGTTGGTTTCAATGGGTAGTAAACCCTCATGCAGATGTTAGATTGTGCGCTTTGTAAACTTTTACAGCCTGTTTACGAGCGGTTTAACCTGATGTGGTGTCGTAATGACATCAGTAAACCTATAAACCAGCATATCCATTTACCAACGAATATCTGCGGCAACCCATTTGCCCGAAGAAGTGCGGTTTTGCTTCTTCGGGCTTTTTCTTTTCGCCTTTTGATGGCTGATATTACCCATTCCGCTGCATTTTCTTATCCGTCAGTTTCTTTTGCGCCGTTCTGCATCGTTTTACGTATCAAGGTTTTAACCGTCCTGCCGTAGCTTTGCACCCATGTTTAATCCGCTTGCCGACAAGGTGGAGGCGAAAGGCAAAGACCGTGACGAGATAGGCTTCTTCGCCAAGTTCGTGTTGTGTTCCAACAACGAGCACCTGCCCGTCATCATCGACGCAGGGGAGACACGCTATTGGGTGCGGAAGATTGTGCCGTTACAGAGTGACGATACCGACTTCCTGCAAAAGCTGAAAGCGGAGATACCCGCTTTTCTCCATTTCCTGCAACACAGACAGCTATCCACCGGGAAGGAGAGCCGCATGTGGTTCAACCCGAAGCTGCTGGAGACGGACGCCCTGCGGAAGATAATCCGAAGCAACCGTAATCGGTTGGAGATTGAGATGGCAGAACTGCTGCTTGACATCATGGCAAATATGAATGTGGAGTCTGTTTCTTTTTGCCTGAATGATATTGTCCCGTTGCTTGTCTGCTCGCAAGTCAAGGTGGAGAAGTCGCAGGTACGGAAAGTAGTGCAGGAGTGTTGGAAGCTGACACCTGCATCCAATTCGTTTTCCTACACCACCTATAAATACGACTACAACCGTAAGCGCGGATATTCACCCGTCAAGCGGATTGGACGCTACTACACGGCAAGCAAGGCGCAGTTGGAAACACTCTGATATTTTGATGAAATGATGAAATCATATATAAACATAAAGAATGACAGCAACTTACATACTCATCAAACCCTCAACAAAAGGATTCGGCTGATGAAAAGAGAAAGGAAGCACAACGCCGCTCATCGCTTTTCTTTTGGCGAGCGGTTTGATGAAAAGATGTTGAGAGTACATTTCTTTGATGGTCAGCTAGTTATATCACTTATTCATCATTTCATCGGATTTTCACTCCTCAACAAGCCCGCTGTGGGAATGGCAGCACCATCCCTGCCTGCATGCCGTTGTGCGGACACGCAATCGTGCCGGCATAACGGCACGGAATATCATGCAAGACTGGCAAAAAGAGAAAGGCAAAAACAAGCTGCCGACACCGCCGCAGGCTTTTGGGAACAAAAAGCCATAGCTCATTAGGGCGTTTTCTTCA
>CAZWNI010000274.1:0-1712 GCA_964635385.1 uncultured Oscillospiraceae bacterium | reverse complement strand
TCCTCTTGTTGGCAGGCTCCGGCGTGTTCCGGGGCCTGCTTTTTTGCGTCCGAGAAACGCTTCATGGATTTCACGAACAACACTTTCCTTCCCGCTGCCCTGTCCTTTTTGGGCGGCGCTTTGGTTTTCTTGCAACTCAAAGCACAATGTGGTACACTAAATCCAACACCTGAAACCGCCATTTTCCGCAAAGAGGAGGGAAACTAAAATGATGGCTTTGCCCAAAACCCAAGGGATCCTGGCGCTACTGCTGTGCTGTTTGATTTTCTGTTCCGGCTGCCGGGGCGCAGAGGAAATCGAGGATTCTGCTTTCGCAGAGGATTCTCCTCTGTTGACGGTGCTGATAGGGGAGCTGCCGGAAAGCCTGGACCCCTTGGCAGTGGATTCCCCGGAAGCCGCCGCATTGATCAGCTATCTCTGCGACGGACTGCTGGAGTACAATGCCGAAACCGGCCGGCCCGGTCCCTGTTTGGCCCAAAGCTGGGACGTCAGCGAAGACGGCTTGACCCTGACCCTTTATCTGGAACCCGGCGCTGTTTTTGCCGACGGCGCCTCGGTGGACGCCCAGGCGGTAGTGCAGAACATCCAGCGCTGGCAGAGCCAGGGAAGCGAATCCCTGCGCCAACAGTTAGCCGCCATCCAATCGGTGAGTATTTCCGGCGCCAGCCAGGTGGTGCTGACCCTTTCCCAGCCAGATGCCGGGTTATTTGCCGTCTTTTGTTCCCCGGAAACCCGACTGGTGTCCCCCAACGCCATCCTGGAAGGGACGGTGGGGGAAAACCCCCAGGGAGCCGGGATGTACCAACTGGAAGACTGGCAGGAAGACGTGGTGGTGCTGAGCCAACGGGAAAATTATTTTAAGGGAGAAGCTTCCCACCAGCAGGTGGAGTTCCGCTGCGTCACCTCTCAGCAAGCCCAGGAATGGATGAGCCAATCCAAGGACTATCTTGCCGTGGGAGGGCTGGTATCCGACATCGCCGTTGACGAAGGGTACCAGCGGCTCACCGCCACCGGGGTTTCCAGCTACCAGCTCTATTTCAATGTGCAGCAGCTGCCCATCTCCGCCGTCCGGCAGCTCATTGGCCAGACTATCCAAACCAGTGTTGCCATCCCCACCGGCTATCTGGATCAGGGCGGGCTGCTGCCAGATGCGGTATATCAGGGGGAAGACGTGGTGTTTTCCGCCAACACCAACGCCACTCTGGACCAATACTCCTATTCTTCCCTGACCCTGATTGTCGAGAAAGAGGACAGCCTGGCCCTGGATCTGGCCCAGCGGTTCCAGCAGGCGCTGCTCCAACAAAACTGCACCCTGGAAATCCAGGAGCTGGAAGAAGCGGACTTCGCCCAGGCGCTGGCTCAGGGGGAATACCACCTCTGCCTGATCGGAGAAACTATCTTGGACTGTTCTGATTGGCTGGCGAAGTTTTCCTCCTCGGACACCGATCCCACCCATCTGGAAAACGACAGCTTGCGCGAACAGGCCCTGAGTCTGCTGGCTCAGAACTACAGCAAAACCCGCACCAATGATCTGGAGGCGTTCTGCTCCGATTTGGCGCAGCAGGCGGTGGTGCTGCCCATTTGCCAAAACGGAATCTCCGTTTTATCCAGCCGGGACTATTATCTGGATCCTTGGGGATGTTTCCAAGCTTAAGCTGAAAAACCTGGAAAAAGGGTTGCATCTTTTGGGAGAATCGGGTATAATACCAGGC
>CAZWNI010000273.1:0-1718 GCA_964635385.1 uncultured Oscillospiraceae bacterium | reverse complement strand
ATGCGGGCTCCAGCGCCTGCAGGCCGTATTCGCCATTGCTGACGAAGTTGCCCCGGAGCGCTTTGCCCTTCATCCGCCCTCTCTGCTGGCGGCGGTATTTCACGCGCTTGGGTAATAACATTATCGATTTCCTCCTTCTCTACGAGGTCTTCTGCGGCGGCGGTCATCGGGACGGCGCTGCTGACGTTCTTCCATCGCAGGCTTTTTAATGTCGCCCTTGAGCACTTCGCCCTTGTAAATCCAAACCTTTACGCCAATGCGGCCGTAGGTGGTGTTGGCTTCTGCGAAACCGTAGTCGATGTCGGCACGCAGGGTCTGCAGCGGAATGGTGCCTTCGTGGTACTCTTCGCTCCGGGCGATTTCAGCGCCGCCCAGACGGCCGGAGCATTTGCACTTGATGCCCTTTGCGCCCAAGCGCATGGTGCGGCCGATGCTCAGCTTCATGGCACGGCGGAAAGACACCCGGCGTTCCAACTGACCGGCAATGTTTTCAGCCACAAGCTGTGCATTCAGATCGGGCTGCTTTACTTCCACAATGGTAAGCAGCACGGTCTTGCCCAGCATCTTTTCCATTTCTTTCTTCAGCTCATCAATCTGAGCGCCAGCCTTACCGATCACCAGACCGGGCTTGGCACAGTGAATGTGAATGCGGATCTTCACTGCGTCACGCTCGATTTCAATGCGGCTGATACCAGCAGCGTAGAGCTTCTTTTTCAAAAACTTGCGGATGTTGTAATCTTCCACCAAGGTATCGCCGAAACTACGGTCATCGGCATACCAACGAGAATCCCAATCCTTGATAATGCCCACTCGCAAGCCGTGGGGATTCACTTTTTGTCCCATTACTTAACCTCCTCTTAGCTTTCCTTCTCGCTCACTGCGATGGTAACGTGGGATGTTCTTTTGAGCACCCGGAAGGCTCTTCCCTGTGCTCTGGGACGAATCCGCTTCAGGGTAGGACCGGGGCAAACGTAGCAGGTGCTGACGTACAGGCTTTCCGGGTCCATATTATGGTTGTTTTCCGCATTGGCCATGGCAGACTTCAACAGCTTGGCCAGAGGTTCACTGGCAGCCTTGGGAGTATGCTTCAAAATGGCCATTGCCAATTTCACGTCTTTCCCCCGGATCAGATCCAACACGATCTGCACCTTGCGGGGAGAAATGCGCAGGTAATTAAGCTGTGCTTTTGCTTCCATTGAAAGTCCTCCTTCCGGCTTACTTGCCATTGTTCGTGGTCTTGGAGCCGGCATGACCCTTGTAGGTACGAGTGGGAGCAAATTCACCCAGCTTGTGCCCTACCATATCCTCGGTAACATAGACCGGAACGTGTTTGCGTCCGTCATGAACAGCGAATGTGTGTCCCACGAAATCAGGGAAGATGGTGGAGGAACGGCTCCAGGTTTTGAGCACCCTCTTTTCTCCCTTTTCGTTCATCTCCATGACTCTCTTTAACAGGACCGGCTGTACAAAAGGTCCCTTTTTAACGCTTCTGCCCATTGATCATCTTCCTCCTTTCAATTACTTGGCGTTTCTACGCTTGACAATGAACTTGTCGGAACGATGATGCTTGGCTCTGGTCTTGTAACCCAAGGTGGGCTTGCCCCAAGGAGTTACAGGGCCGGGACGGCCAACCGGGCTCTTGCCTTCGCCGCCGCCGTGGGGGTGGTCGCAGGGGTTCATAACAGAACCACGCACGGTGGGTCTCCAACCCATGTGAC
>CAZWNI010000272.1:0-1720 GCA_964635385.1 uncultured Oscillospiraceae bacterium | reverse complement strand
CTCTTGAGAAATCGTAAGAACACGGATGAGGATGAGAATGATGAGCGCCGCGACAGAGAGCTTGTGTTTCATGAATGCGCGGATGACATCCTTGGTTTGGCTCGCCCCTGTTTCGACAGCTGCTTTGACGAGCTTTTCTTCACGTTGTTTAGAACGCTTAGTAACCATTATGCAATCACGCCTTTTCGATGGCATCGCGGACTTTGGGGTTTAGGAAGGCGTTCACTATATCGAGCAGGAGCATAATGAGCATATATGTAAATGATAGGAAGAGCGTTGCGCCGAGCACGATGGGGGTGTCCTTCATATTGATGGCGGTCAAAATGGCGCTACCGAATCCGGGCAGTCCGAATACCTGTTCAGCGATGATGGCACCTCCAAGAAGGCCTGCAAAGCTCATTCCCAAGTTGGTGAGTACAGGCATCATAGCGTTGCGGATAACATGGATAAACACGATGCGTGCAGAGCTCGCTCCCTTAGCGCGTGCGGTTCGCACGTAGTCCTGGTTAAACTCGTCGAGCATAGTGATGCGTACCATGCGTGCCACATAGGCAGCCGAGGGTAGCGCAAGCGTGGCAACGGGAAGCACCATGTTTTTCCAGGTTCCTATGCCATGCGAGGGTAGAAGTCCAAGTTGCAGTGAGAAGAGAAGCATAAGCATGAGACCGAGCCAGAAACTCGGAATGGAGGCGAAAAAGAGAGCAACTGTTGTCGTGCTTACGTCTACGATAGTGCCCTTCTTTATTGCCGCAAGTACGCCAATGGGTATGCCGATTGCAGCGGAGAAGAGAACGGCGAGAAAAGCCACGGTAAGAGTGGTGGGGAATTTGGGTGCAAGGATGTCTACAACTTCATTGTGCTGCGTGTACGACTCGCCGAAATCGCCCTGGAGCGCATCAACCATATAGTTTACGTAACGCTCGAGCAAGGGGCGATCGTATCCTACCGAATGGTTGTACGCGTCGATTTGTTCCTGCGTGGCGTTCACGCCGAGTGCCGCCTGGCCGGGGGTGCCCGGCGAGAGTGAGAGTACCGTAAAGGTGAGAAGGGATACGATGAGTACCGATGGGATGATAAACAGCACGCGCCTAATCAGGTATTTCAACATATGCTAATCCCTTCCAGATGGTCTCTCAATGGTGCGCCAGTACTCTTCAGGGGTGCCGCCGCGGTTATGGCTGCCATGTTCGAGTACGCGCAACAGGATGGGCGCGTCGCTCGTGGTTTCGGCCTGCATACGTGCTGCGAACTTTTTGGCATGATATGGGGGTACGTTATTATCGCACTCGCCGGTCTGGATGTAGGTGGGTGGGTAGCTGACGGCGCACACATTATGGTAAGGCGAATATGAGAGCAGATATTCGAACATTTCCTTTGAACCGCGCGGATCGCCGTACTCGGTGATATACATGGGGCCACGGTCGTCGTCCGCGAAATGAATCATATCGGTGTGGGGGACTGAGTCGATGACACATCCCCAGAGGTCGGGACGCATGGTCACAAGCGAACTCATGAGCAGGCCACCATTAGAGCAGCCAACGATGCCAATATTGCCCGCGCGCGTCCAGCTGTCGGCGATGATTTGTTCGGCGACTCCGATGAAATCTTCGTAACAGCGACGTTTATTCATGAGCATGCCTGCTTCGTGCCAGGCCGGTCCATATTCGTTGCCGCCACGCAGATTGAGATGCACGTAGATACCACCAGCTGCAACCCAGCG
>CAZWNI010000271.1:0-1727 GCA_964635385.1 uncultured Oscillospiraceae bacterium | reverse complement strand
GCTAAGGCAGGCACAGCCCGCAATCTCACGCCCCGGCGGCCTTCGTCTGCTCCAAATACGCCTTGGGACCCTGCGCAAAGATGTCCCCGCCGGCGGCGTCGATGGCCACAATCAGGGGAAACTCCTCAAACTCCAGCTTTTTGACGGACTCGCAGCCCAAATCCTCAAAGGCGATGACCTCGCAGCGTTTGATGCACCGGCAGGCCAGCGCCCCGGCGCCCCCGATGGCGCAGAAGTACACCCCGCCGTTGCGGACAATGGCGTCCTTCACCGGCTGGGCCCGTTCCCCTTTGCCCACCATGGCGCACATTCCCAAATCCAGCAGCTTAGGGGCGTAGGGGTCCATTCGGCCGGAGGTGGTGGGGCCGCAGGAACCGATGGGCAGCCCTTCCGGTTCCGGGGTGGGGCCGGCGTAGTACACCACGCTGCCCTTTAAGGGGAAAGGCAGCTCCTTCCCCTCCTCCAACAGGGCAAAGATCCGCTTGTGGGCGGCGTCCCGGGAAGTGTATACCGTGCCGGACAGAAATACCCGGTCTAAAATACGAAGCTGCGGAGCAAATTCCGGAAGCTGCCGGGTGGTGAGATGATAGGTTGCCACGTTGTGGTCGGCTCCTTTCGATGTAACTGAAATCACTTAAAACAGGTGGGAAAGAAAACGGTTCAGCCCCTCCTCCTGGGAAGGGTCTGAAGTCTCCACGGGCTGCCCTGCCTTGGCCATAACCTGACCCAAAGAGCGCATTCGCTGCTCCATCTCGTCCAACTGCCCCATAACCTTGAGAATGGACTGCTCCATTTCCTGATAGAAGGCGTCAAACCGGCGGTTGGCCTGGGCGGAACGGGACTGCACCCCGCTTAAAATCCGCTGGACCTCCTGCTGGGCGTCCTGAATGATCTGGCCGGTGGCCTGCTGCTCCTGCTGCTCCAAAAGCTGCTGGCTTACCTGGGCGGCCTTCTGTATGGCTTCTTCCTGCAATTTCTGGGCGTCCTGCTTTCCCTGTTCTTCGATCTGGGCGGCCTTTTCCCTGGCGGCGATGAGACCCTGCCGGGCCTGTTCCTTGGCCTGCTCCAGAATCTGGTCCGCCCGCTTTTTGGCTTCTTCCAGCAGGGTGTTGGCGTCGTACCCCGCCTTTTCCAGAGTCTGGGACTTCTTTTTCAGCTCTGCCATCTGGCTGTTCAGCCGGCTGTTTTCATTGCGCAGTTCCAGCATGGACTTTTCCATGGCGATGCCGGACTGCTTTAAGCGCTCGTTGTCGGCGTTCTGCTGTTTAATCAGCCCGTCCATTTTGTCCGCACGCTGCTGCTGGCGGGCATACTGCCGGCTCATCTCCTCCGATTCCTGTTTGGCCTGTTCCATCTGCTTTTGCAGCGCCTGGATCTGCTGCTGCCGTTCTTCCAGCTGCTGCTGGTATTCCTGGTTGGAATCGGCAATAAACTGCAAGACGTCGGCTTTCTTAAAACCAAATAAGGCGGATTTGAATCCAGTGGGTTCCATGCTCATGCTCCTTTTTCTCAAATCAGTGAAACGCCGCCTATGCTGTCCAGGCGGCAAAGGGGAGTCGGGGATTCGTCAATATAACAGATTTATTATACAACAAAAAGCGGAAAAAGGCAACTGGAAAGACGAGAAAAGACCAACGCAGGCGGCGTCCCCACCCCCCTCCGCCGGGGCCAGGGCCGCCGCTGACCTCTTTCTTCCGATAGAGTTCACCCGGTTTTCGCCCTTTGGG
>CAZWNI010000270.1:0-1773 GCA_964635385.1 uncultured Oscillospiraceae bacterium | reverse complement strand
GGGGGATTGACCTGTCCGGCCACCGCTCCCGCCAGGTGACCTCTCTACTGCTGAAACAGGCCAACCGGATCTTTGTCATGACCCCCAATCAGGTTCGGATCCTGGTAGGCGGGATACCTCTGGTGGGGGATAAGGTCACCAGCCTGGATATAGCCGACCCCTTTGGGCAGGATCTGGATACCTACCGCCGCTGCCGGGACGAACTGAAAGAAAAGCTGGAAAAGCTGGTGAGTCTATGAGCCTTTGGGAGATCCAACCGGTGACGGCGGCGGACCTGGATTCGGTCTACGCAATTTTCGCCGCCTGCATCTCTCCCTGCTGGAAGAAAGAAACCTTTGCCGCCCAGCTTTCCAACCCCTTCGCTGTGGTGCTGGCGGCTTGGCAGGAGGGAAGGCCGGTGGGATTTGTAGAGGGGGAGTGCCGGTTCGGGGTGTGTGACTTAAATAATATTGCCGTGCTGCCCCAGTACCGCTGCCGGGGAGCCGGCAACGCCCTGCTGCTGGCGCTGAGCCGGGAAGCCAAACAGCGGGACTGCATTGCCATTCAACTGGAGGTGCGGCAGTCCAACCGGGCCGCCCTGGACTTTTACCGGGAAAACGGCTTTGTCCAGGTGGGGAGACGGAAGAACTACTACACCGCCCCCTCGGAGGACGCTTTGCTGCTGGATAAACACCTGCAAGAGGAGGAAAAGGAACATGAAACTGCTGGGGATTGAAAGCTCCTGTGATGAAACCGCCGCCGCCGTGGTGGAGGACGGAAGCCGGGTGCTTTCCAACATTGTGGACAGCCAGGTGGAGGAGCACCGGCTGTACGGCGGGGTGGTGCCGGAAATCGCCTCTCGCCGCCACTGCGAAGCCATTTCCCAGGTGGTGAAGCTGGCGCTGGAGGAAGCGGGGTGCAGCCTGATGGAACTGGACGGCATTGCCGTCACCGTGGCGCCGGGGCTGATCGGGGCGCTGCTGGTGGGGGTCAACTTCGCCAAAGGGCTGGCTATGGCCAGCGGAAAGCCTTTGATTCCCGTCCACCATATCCGGGGGCATGTGGCCGCCAATTACATCGACGGAAAGGTAAAGCCCCCCTTCCTCTGCATGATTATGTCCGGCAGCCACAGCCATATTGTGGAGGTGCAGGACTACACCCGTTACCGCATCATCGGCCGTACCCGAGATGACGCCGTGGGGGAAGCCTACGACAAAGCGGGCCGGGTGCTGGGCTTTCCCTACCCCGCCGGGGTGGAAATGGACGCCGCCGCCCGTCGGGGAGACCCCACGGTGTATCACCTGCCCCGTCCCAAAGTGGAGGGCAGCCCCTTTGACTTTTCCTTCTCCGGGCTGAAAACCGCTATGATCAACCTGTCCCACAACGCCAAACAGAAGGGGCTTTCCCTTCAGGTCAACGATGCCGCCGCCGCCTTCCAGCAGGCCGTCTGCGATATGATCGCCCCCCGGCTCATGGCGGCTGCCGCCGAGACAGGGTACAAGACCATTGTGCTGGCCGGCGGGGTCAGCGCCAACAGCGGCATTCGGGCACGAATGGAGGCGGAGTGCCGGAAAGCGGGCTGTACCCTCATCGCCCCGCCCCTGGGCTACTGCGGGGATAACGCCGCCATGATCGCCGCCCAGGGGTACTACGAATTTTTGGCGGGACACACCGCCAAAAGCGACCTCAACGCCATGCCAAGCTGGCCCATCGACCGGGAGTTTGAAAAGTAAAGTTTAGGTCAGAAACACACCGAAGGTTTGTTTCGAACACACCGAAGGTTTGTTTCGAACA
>CAZWNI010000269.1:0-1779 GCA_964635385.1 uncultured Oscillospiraceae bacterium | reverse complement strand
CCTCGTCAGAGGGCGGCACGAGGCTCATCTACCGTTGTTATCGCACAACACGGAGGGTTTCTCTACAGTGTGAGGCAGGAGAAAATTCTCTCCTGCCTCTCTTTTTCCAATAAAGATTCAACCGAAGGGAGAATCAACCAAAACGATTCCTTCCTCGCCGAAACGTCAGCCTGATTGCCGTTTATCCCCGATCCTTCATAATTTGATTCTTTTTCCGCTCCTGAAGCACCTTGGCCTGTTCTTCGGCGTTGAGGTACTTCATGCCGCTTTCCACGGTGTGGAAGCCTTCGGTGGAGCTGTCCGCCTTGAAAAACACGGTGAGGGTCTGGAGCAGCAGCTTGACGTCCTGCCACAGGCTGTAGCTTTCAATATACATCAAATCCAGCACCAGCTTGTCTTTGGGGCTGGTGTTGTATTTCCCCATAATCTGCGCCAGGCCGGTCAGCCCCGCTTTCACCCGCAGCCGGTAGGCAAACTCCGGCAGCTCCTGGGTGTATTTGTCCACGTTTTCCAGCATCTCCGGCCGGGGGCCAACCACGCTCATCTCCCCCTTGAGGATATTCAGAAGCTGGGGCAGCTCGTCCACCCGGAACTTCCGCAGCACCTTCCCCACCTTGGTGATCCGGTCGTCGTCGGTGGTGGCGCTGATGTTCTCCACGTTGACCTTCATGGTGCGGAACTTGATGATCCGGAAGATCTTACCGTCTTTGGTGGCCCGGTTCTGCTTGAAGAACACCGGCCCTCCGTCCCCGCACTTAATGGCAATGGCGCAGATGAGGAAGATGGGGCTGGTAACCACCAGCGCCACAATGCTGATGATCAGATCCATGCAGCGCTTGACCAGCCGCTGCTCAAAGGTCAGGTCGGTGGCTTCCCAGCTTAAAAAGGATTTGTCGTCCAGCAGCACATGGCTGGCGTTGACCTCCACCACGTCCCCCAGCTCCGGGTTGAAGTAGATGTTTTTCTGCTTTTGGTAGCAGTATTCCAGCAGGAGGGTGCGCCGGTTGGTGGGTACGTCGTAGAGGAAGATGGTGTCGCAGCGGTCGATCATGGGAAAGATGTCCGGGGCATCGTGGGCCCGGACGTGGGCCACCCGGTACTGCCGGAGATAATGCTTCAGCTTCGGGGCGATCTGGTCCAAGGACTGCTGGGAGGAGGTGATGATCAGCACCTTTTCCGGCGGGGTGATCTTAAAATAGAGGAAATTCCCCAGATAGGTGAAGGCCACAATGGCCACCACCTGAAGCAGGAAAATATAAATCAGGTAGTGGAAATCCGATAAGGTAAAGCTGGCAAAGCGGTTCTGGTTGGTGTTCATGATACAGAGCTGAAGATAGGTAATCAGGTCGGTAATCAAAGCCGCCAGGGACAGGGAAAAGATAATGGGCTTGCTTTTCTGCTTGCCGATGTTGTATCCCCCGTAAATGGACATCATGGCGATGCCCGCCACCGCAAAGGTCAGGCAGGTGGTGGCCAGGGTCCGGGAGGGGTGGCGAAGGGCAAAGTTGGGAATGGCGTAAAAGCCCAAAAACAAGCCGAAAAGCACCAGAAACAAACTGATTTTTAAGCAAAACACCAGCAGGCGTCGATAACTTCTCACAAAAAGACCTCCGTTTCAGGGGGAAAACAGATACTATAATATTACCACAGCAGGCAAAGAGATGCAAGTGCGCAACCAGGCATTCCGGAAAAAAAGAAACAGCTACCCCAGGTTTTCGGAAAGTAGCTGTTTTGAACGGTTTTACAATTTTTCCCGGCGCCGGGAAAGGCGGAGGGCCT
>CAZWNI010000268.1:0-1785 GCA_964635385.1 uncultured Oscillospiraceae bacterium | reverse complement strand
CCCGCTGGCCGGAAATGGTGGATAACCTGATTCCCTATATCGGCGGGGAAGAGGAAAAGAGCGAAAAGGAACCCTTAAAGCTGTGGGGACAGATTGAGGGCGACGTGATTGTGGACGCAGCCGGCCCCTCCATCACCACCCAGTGCCTGCGGGTGCCGGTGAGCGACGGCCACACCGCCGCAGTGTTTATGTCCTTTGAAAACAAGCCCTCCCTGGAGCAGATCAAAAAGGATTGGGCGGACTTTGTGGGAGAAGCCCAGCAGCGCAGCCTCCCCAGCGCCCCCAAGCAGTTTTTGCACTACTTTGAAGAAAACGACCAGCCCCAGATTAAAACCGCACGGGAGCTGGAGCACGGCATGGCCGTTTCCATCGGACGCCTGCGGGAAGACAGCCAGTACGATTATAAGTTCGTCTGCATGTCCCACAACACCCTCCGGGGCGCAGCCGGCGGCGCTGTGCTGTTGGCGGAGCTGTTGGCGGACCAGGGCTGGATGGACTGATTGCAACCCTTTGATTTCGGAAAGAAGGTTTTCATATGACCAAGAAGAGAATCTTTACCGGCGCCGGCGTGGCCATTGTCACCCCCATGAATGCCGACGGTTCGGTGAATTATGAAGCCATGGGCCAGCTCATTGAGCAGCAGGTGGCCGGCGGCACCGACGCCATTATCGTCTGCGGCACCACCGGGGAATCCTCTACCCTCACCGATGAGGAACACCGCCGGGTTATCCAGTTTACCGTGGCCCAGGTCAACCACCGGATTCCGGTGGTGGCCGGCACCGGAAGCAACGACACCGCCTACTGCCTGGAACTGAGCCGGGAAGCGGAAAAGATGGGGGTAGACGGCCTGCTGCTGGTGACCCCTTACTACAATAAATGCTCCCAGAAGGGTCTGATCCGCCACTATCTCTCTGTGGCAGATGCGGTGGATCTGCCCATGATCCTGTACAGCGTTTCCAGCCGTACCGGGGTGAACATCACCCCTGAGACCTTGAAGGAGCTTTCCAGGCACCCCAATGTGGTGGCGGTAAAGGAAGCCAGCGGCAACATCAGCCAGGTGGCGAAGATCCGCCACCTCTGCGGGGACGACCTGGACGTGTACTCCGGCAACGACGACCAGATTGTGCCCCTGCTGAGCTTGGGGAGCATCGGGGTGATTTCGGTGCTGAGCAACCTGATGCCCCGGCAAACCCACGACATCTGCCAGCTTTACTTTGACGGCAAGGTGCAGGAAAGCGCCGCTTTGCAGTTGAAGCTGTTGGATCTGATCAACAATCTGTTCTCAGATGTGAATCCCATTCCAGTGAAGGAAGCGCTGAATATGATGGGCTTCCCGGCGGGACCCTGCCGAATGCCTCTCTGCGAGATGGACGACGGCCCACGGGAAAAGCTCCGGGCCAGCATGGCGGCAGTTGGACTGCTGTAACCGAAGATAAATTGGTTCTCTCCTTTGGGACTGTCCGGGAGAGGACCTTTTTTGGGAAAGGATAACCAAGAAAGGAAGTGTCGCAATGACCCATATTCTCATCAACGGCGCCTGCGGCCATATGGGCCGGGTGATTGCCGATGTGATCGCCAACCGGGAAGACTGCGCCGTGCTGGCTGGTGTGGACCCGGTCGCCGCCCCTTACGCCGGTTTTCCGGTGTACCCCGGCTTTGACCAGGTGGAGGAGAAGGCGGACGTGATCATCGACTTTTCTCACCCCTCCGCATTGGACGGGGTGCTGGACTATGCCAGAAGCCGCTTTACCTCGGTAGTCATCGGCTCCACCGGCTACACCCCGG
>CAZWNI010000267.1:0-1803 GCA_964635385.1 uncultured Oscillospiraceae bacterium | reverse complement strand
GATTACGGTTCCCGCTTTGCCGCCAAAAAGCAAAGGCGGCATTTCGCCTGACGGCAAAAATCAGCGGAAACCAAACGGGATTTTATGGTATACTAATCCCAGAACCAGAAAAACAACATCGGGAGGCCGTGCAGATGGAACAACTCAAAGCCCTGCTCACACAAAATCGGATTCCTTATCGGGAACAGGAGCCCCTTTCCAACCATACTACCTTTAAAATCGGAGGGCCTTGTCCCCTTTATGTTCTTCCGGAAAACCGGGAGCAGCTTTCGGTTCTGCTGAATGCACTGCGGAAGATGCAGCAGGAGTTTTTGGTTATCGGCAATGGCAGCAATCTGCTGGTCAGCGACCAGGGCACACAAATGGTGGTGATCCGCCTGTCCGGGACGTTTACTGAGATCCAGCCTGCGGAAAACAAACTCATCGCCGGCGGGGGAGCCCAGCTTTCCGCCCTGTGTAAGAAAGCCGCTGAGATGGGTTTCACCGGGCTGGAATTTGCTTACGGAATCCCCGGCAGCATCGGTGGGGCGGTGTACATGAACGCCGGAGCCTACGGCGGGGAGATGAAAGATGTGCTGGAATACGTTCAGGTTATGGATCTGCGGGGCAATATTCGGGAACTGACCCTGGAGGACCTTCAAATGGGTTACCGTACCAGCGCCTTGCAGCACCAAACCGGGGTGCTCATTCAGGCGGTGTTTCGTCTTTCTCCCGGCAACCGGCAGGAAATCCGGGAGAAAATGGAGGATATTTTGGGCCGGCGGAAAGCCAAGCAGCCCTTGGAATACCCCAGCGCCGGCAGTACCTTTAAGCGGCCGCAGGGGGCGTACGCCGCCGCCCTGATTGAAGAATGCGGCTTAAAAGGCCAGCGGGTGGGGGGCGCTATGGTCAGCCCCAAGCACAGCGGCTTTTTAATCAACTACGACCACGCCACCTGCAAGGACGTGGAGGAACTGATTGCCCTGGTGCAGAAAACGGTGCGGATGCAGACCGGTTTCTCGTTGGAATGTGAAGTCAAGAAGATCGACTGAGGAAAAGGAGGGCAGCGCCCATGGATCTTTTGATTATTACCGGTATGTCCGGCGCAGGAAAGTCCCGGGCCATTGAAGCCTTGGAGGATATGGGCTTTTACTGCATCGACAACCTTCCCCCCAACCTGTTAGGCACCTTTGCCGTGCTGGCCAGCCGCAGCGGGGACAATATCCAACGATTGGCGGTGACGGTGGATTCCCGGGGCGGACGGTTGATGGAGACTCTGCCGGGACAACTGGAAGAGTGCCGAAAAAAGATGATCTCTTACCGGATGCTGTTTCTGGACTGCGACAACGCCACCCTGATGCACCGCTATAAGGAAACCCGCCGCAAGCACCCTTTGGTCAGCCGCCAGCACCCTTCCGTGGAGCAGGCCATTGTCCGGGATCGGGAACTGCTGCGGCAGGCCCGGAGCATGGCGGATTATGTGGTGGATACCACCCATCTCACCTCCGCCCAGCTTCGCAGTAAGCTCATGGATATGTTCCGGGAAAATACCCAGAACGGCATGATGATTAACTGTATGTCCTTCGGCTTCAAAAACGGCTCTCCGGCGGAGGCGGATCTGATGTTCGACGTGCGCTGTCTGCCCAACCCCTTTTATATTAAGGAACTGAAGCAGCTCACCGGCATCGACACTGCTGTCAGCGGCTATGTGATGAGCTGGGAGCAGTCCCGGACCCTTTACAGTAAGATTGAAGATTTGATTGATGACCTGGTGCCTCTGTATGTCAATGAGGGCAAGAGCCAGCTGGTGGTGGCCTTCGGCTG
>CAZWNI010000266.1:0-1809 GCA_964635385.1 uncultured Oscillospiraceae bacterium | reverse complement strand
TACCACAAGAACCTCCAAAAGAAAACCACCTTTTTGTAAACTTGGGGAAAAGCCGGAAAAAATCATAAAATGGCAAAGAGCTGCCGCTTTTTGCCGTATCCGGCTCATCGGTCTTGCAGACCCGGGATAAATGGTCTATACTACAAATGAAGTAAGGAAGCGAATTGCAGCTACTGCTGCACCAGCATGTAAACCAGCAAGGAGGTAACCAAAATATGAGTGTTTTCCGTGACGATTTCCTTTGGGGCGGCGCCTGCGCTGCCAACCAGTTCGAGGGCGCCTGGAACGTGGACGGCAAGGGCGAAAGCGTGCCAGACCATTGCACCAATGGCACCCATACCGAACCGAAGTGGATCACCCGCACCATCCGCCCGGACAAGTTCTACCCAAGCCATGACGCCATCGATTTTTATCATCATTATGAGGAGGACATCGCCCTGTTTGCCGAGATGGGGTTCAAGACCTTCCGCACCTCCATCAACTGGACCCGGATCTTCCCCACTGGCATGGAGGATACGCCCAACGAGGCCGGACTGGCCTTTTACGACAAAGTGTTTGACTGCTGTAAAAAACACGGCATTGAGCCTCTCGTGACCATCAGCCACTACGAACTGCCCTACGCCCTGGTAGAAACGCATAACGGTTGGGAGGGCCGTGAAGTCATCGGTTATTTCATGAACTACTGCAAGGCCATCTTTGACCGCTACCAGGACAAGGTCAAATACTGGCTGACCTTCAACGAGATCAACGCGGCCATGTCCGCTTTCGGGTCAGTGCTGTCCACCGGCACGCTGAAAGGGTACGAGGGGCCCGCCAACAAAGTTCCCGATCACCCCCAGACCCGCCTGCAGGCGCTGCACCATCAGCTTGTGGCCAGCGCCATGGCGGTCAAGTACGCCCACGAGAACTATCCCCAGTTCCAGATGGGCAACATGAGCCTTTTCAGCCCCGCTTACCCGCTGACCTGTGATCCCGCCGACGTGCTCAAGGCACAGCACCAGATGAATGTCTCTACCTGGTACTGCAGTGATGTGCAGGTTCGGGGCGAGTACCCGCCCTTTGCCAAGCGCCTATGGCAGGAGCTGGGCGTGACGCTCCGCATGGAGCCGGGTGACTTGGAGGTGCTGAAGGAGGGAACCGTTGACTTCTACACCTTCAGCTACTATATGTCCAGCTGTCAGACCACCCACGCCGACGCAGACACGGTGGGCGGCAATCTGCTCGGCGGCGCCCGCAACCCCTACCTGAAAGCCAGCGACTGGGGCTGGCAGATTGACCCCCAGGGCCTGCGTTACAGCCTGAACGAGATCTATGGCCGCTACCGCATCCCGCTGATGGTGGTGGAGAACGGCCTGGGCGCCTACGACACGCTGGAGCCGGACGGCACCGTGCATGACAGCTACCGCATCGACTACCTGCGCCGCCACATCCAGCAGATGGCGGAAGCCGTCAAGGACGGCGTCGACCTGATGGGATACACCCCCTGGGGCTGCATCGACCTGGTCTCCGCCTCCACCGGCGAGATGGCCAAGCGCTACGGCTTCATCTACGTGAAGAAATACGACGACGGCACCGGCGATTACAGCCGCCTGCGCAAGGACAGCTTCTACTGGTACAAGAAAGTCATCGCCACCAACGGCGAGAACCTGGACTGAGAGCAGCGGGAAGTGTAAGGAGAAGAAGGATATTTTGGCATGCAGCCATTTCTGTTTTTGGCGGTCAGCCTGCTGGCATCGGTGACGGGAGCCATCTGCGGCATCGGCGGCGGCCCCATCAACCTGGTGGTGCTGGGATACTTCTTCTCAATGG
>CAZWNI010000265.1:0-1813 GCA_964635385.1 uncultured Oscillospiraceae bacterium | reverse complement strand
TGGATTCGTTGGCGGAGCAGGTGCCTTACCTTTGCTGTGAGGAATGGCTCGCCCAGCTGGTGGATCTGCGCAACCGCAATTCCACCAAATCCCTGGGCAGCGATGAAGCCTATGTGAACCCCAAAGAATTTTTCCTGCGCCTTTCCCAGCAGGCCCCGGACAACGCCGTACTGACTGTGGACGTGGGGCAGAACCAGATCTGGGCCGCCAACTACTACAAGGTCAAGCAGGGCCGGTTTTTAACCAGCGGCGGCATGGGCACCATGGGATATGCCATTCCCGCAGCGGCGGGGGTGCAGACTGTGGACCCCAGCCGCACCGTCATGGCGGTGTGCGGTGACGGGGGGTTCCAGATGTCCATGATGGAACTGGGCACCGTAGCCTACTACAAGCTGCCGGTAAAGATCATTGTGATGAACAATCACTTCCTGGGCATGGTGAAGGAGCTTCAGGACAAAGGCTTCGGCCGCCGGGAAACCGCAGTGGAACTGGGAGACAAGCCGGACATCGCCGCTGTGGCGAAGTGCTACAACATCTCTTCCAGGAAGTTGACTTCCATGGCGGAGTGCGACCAGGCTATCCAGTGGCTGCTGTCCACCGAAGGGCCTTGCCTGTTGGAATGTTTGGTTCACCCCGACGAATCTACCCTGTAAGCCAAGGAGGGAAGCAAAATGAAACATACCATTTCCATTTTGGTGGAGAACCACGCCGGCGTCCTCAGCCGGATCTCCGGATTGTTTTCCCGCCGCAGCTTTAACATCGACAGCTTGGCGGTTGGCGTTACCGACGACCCCACGGTCAGCCGGATCACCATTATTGTGAACGGCGATGAGTATACCGTGGAGCAGGTCACCAAGCAGCTCAACAAGATGGTGGACGTGATCAAACTCAAACAGTTGGATTCCAACAATGACATCTGTCGGGAACTGCTGCTGATTAAGGTGCGGTGCAACGCCAAAAACCGAAGCGACCTCATTGACATCGCTCAGCTCATGCAGGCGAAAATTTCCGATTTGAGCAGCAACAGCTTTACCCTGGAGCTCAGCGACACCCCCCAGCGCCTGGCGCTGATGGAAGAGATGCTCCGTCCCTACGGTATTCTGGAGGAGGTTCGCACCGGCGCCATTGCATTGCAGCACGGCACCGAAGTTCTTTAATGATTCATTCACCGTTTCTCATGCCTTTGTCACATGAAGGATGGTAAATGATAGATAAAAGTTTCTTTAGGAGGAATTTATCATGGCATTTAAAATTTTCTATGAAAGCGACTGTAACCTGAGCTTGTTGGACGGCAAAACCGTAGCCGTCATCGGTTACGGATCTCAGGGTCACGCTCATGCGCTGAACCTGCACGAAAGCGGCGTGGACGTAGTGGTTGGCCTGTATGAAGGTTCCAAGAGCTGGAAAAAGGCGGAAGAGGCCGGTCTGAAGGTAATGACCACCGAGGAAGCCAGCAAGGCAGCCGATTTTATTATGATTCTGGTGCCTGACGAAAAGCAGGCTGACCTGTATAACAAGGCCATCGCCCCTTATCTCACCGCCGGCAAGACCCTGGCCTTTGCCCACGGCTTCAACATTCACTTCAAGCAGATCGTGCCTCCGGCAGATGTAGACGTGGTGATGATCGCCCCCAAGGGCCCCGGCCACACTGTCCGCAGCGAGTATGTGGAAGGCAAGGGCGTTCCCTGCCTGTACGCCGTGGAGCAGGACGCTTCCGGCCGTGCCACTGACATGGCTTTGGCTTATGCTGCCGGCATCGGCGGCGCCCGTGCCGCTGTTATGGAGACCACTTTCCGGGTGGAAACCGAAACCG
>CAZWNI010000264.1:0-1824 GCA_964635385.1 uncultured Oscillospiraceae bacterium | reverse complement strand
CCTGCTTTTCTGTACAGATTCTTTTTCGGTTTCGAGAGAGGCAGGGTGTTATGAAAAAAATCAGAAATAAAAGAAAAATACTGAAAATTGATTGACAAATAAAACTTATTTTTGTACACTAAAAATGGAAATTGATGTTCGATTTAAGCTCAGTATGGAATCAACAACAGGAAAGAAGGCGATGTTGTGGTTTGTAAAACGTGTGGAGCCGATCTTCCCGACAGCGCCGTATTCTGTCCCTCCTGCGGATCGTGGGCGGCGGAAAAACCGCCGCTGAAAGCGGCTTCCCAGCAACCAGGTGAAGAATTCCCCGATTGGGAAGCGACCGCCCAGGAAAGCAAAATCCAGCTGTTTTGGAAAGATAAGAAAAAAAGGAATCTGCTGCTGAGTGCCTTGCTGGTAGTGGCGGCAGCCCTTTCTCTGGCTGTTTCAATGATTCTGGACAATCCCCATCTGTCGCCATCTAATGTGATCCTGTCCTTTACAGATGCCAGCTACCGCCAGAATGAGCAGCAGTTTTTGGAACTGCTCCCCCCTGGCACGGAAGAGATTTTGGAACCTTCGGCAGAGCAGGCGGCGCTGTATTCCGCCATGAATAACTTTTGGAGCGGGTTGGAGGGAACCTACCAATGCAGAGTGGTGGCGTTAAATGCCATTACCGGCAGTTCCCTGGAGCGTATTCAGGATTATTATCAGGAAAGCTGCACCGTGCTGCAAGCGCAGACAGCCACGGTAGAGACCACTTATTCCCTGTATGGAAATTCCATTTCAGTGGAAAATGAAGTGGTTGTGATCCAAACTCAGGACGGCTGGTATCTTGATTGGTACTACAACTTTGTTTTGGGAGTTGGCAGTTTATGAGACAGCAACGGTGATCAAGGCCGTTTATTTTGCCGAGCGTATGTCAGACTAACGCCGCAATTTACCATTTACACCCGCCAGCGTTATGTTGTTGCCAAGGCGGCAGACGGATAAACCGGATCAGCTTGTCGAAAAAGGTTTTTGATGTTTCCGGATTGCCCCCGGTCAATTCCATTCCGTTCGGGGCGGACGTTGCTCTGCTTTGGAAAACTCCATAAGTATCAAAACGGGAGCGTCACCCTCGGTATTGACCGAAGGCGGCGCTCCCGCTTTCCTTCCTCTTCCGGCAAGCTGTCCCCCTTAAAATCCAGGAAGGGCGCTATTTTAATTTATTGCCTTGAAGATCCGAAATGGTAATGCTGTCAAAATATTCATTCGTGATGTCATAAAACTTTTCCCACATGGGAATGGTCTTACAGTTTTCTCTCCTGCTGCACGGCTCTGCACCGCACTCAAGGCACGCCACAGGGGCGAGATCCCCTTCCGCCAGGCGCAGTATTTCACCTACTGTGTAGTCTTCCGGGCGCCGGTTTAAGCGATACCCGCCGCCCTTTCCATGCACACCCTCCACCAGATTGTTTTTTGATAAGGCGGGAATGATTCTCTCCAAATATTTTAAGGAAATGCCTTGCCGCTGGGCAATTTCTTTCATGGGAATGTAGCCGTCGTCCATATGCTCTGCCAGATCAATCATGACACGCAGGGCATATCTGCCTCTTGTTGAAATCATTGCCGTAAAACACCTCAGTTCACTATTTCCTATTTTATTGCAAAAGCGGTGCGTATTTCAACGATAGATTTTCTTCAAAACGCAGAATCCCTCGATTCCCGTATCGTTCCTCCGCCTACAACAACATCGCCGTCATACAAAACAACAGCTTGTCCTTTGGTAATTGCCCGCTGCGGAATGTCAAATACAACTTTTAAGACGTCTTCGCCTGTCTGTGTGACCGTGGCCCATTG
>CAZWNI010000263.1:0-1832 GCA_964635385.1 uncultured Oscillospiraceae bacterium | reverse complement strand
CCACCGTAGACGCTGCTTTGAAGGATTTGATCCTGGTCATCGGCGAAAACATGAAGGTCCGCCGGTTTGCCCGTCTGGAAGGGGACTGCGTCAGCTATGTCCACGGCGGCGGCAAGATCGGCGTGCTGGTGCAGTTTAACACCGACCTGGCCGACACCGACGGCTTTGTGGAATGCGGCAAGGACGTGGCGATGCAGATCGCTGCTGCTGCGGCGCAGTATTTGAATAAGGAAGATGTGCCGGAAGAAGTAGTGGCTAAGGAAAAGGAAATCCTGACTGCTCAGGCCATGAACGAAGGCAAACCCCAGAACATCGCCGAAAAAATGGTGATGGGCCGGATCAATAAGTTCTACAAGGACGTTTGCCTCTCCGAACAGCCCTTTATCAAGGACGACAAGATGAGCGTAGGCAAATATGTGGAAGAGTGCGCCAAGAAGCTGGGCGGCTCCATTAAAATGGTCAGCTTTGTGCGCTTTGAAAAGGGCGAAGGCCTGGAAAAGCGGGAAGACAACTTCGCTGACGAAGTTGCCAGCATGATTGGCTGATCCCATTGTATGATAAGCGGCTTGACCAGGGGGTCAGGCCGTTTTTTTCAGGAGGAATGAATTATGACCTACACCTACCGCACCAAAGGCACCTGCTCCAAACAAATTACGTTGGATCTGGACGAACAGGGAATCATTCGTAAGGTGGAGTTTTTGGGGGGCTGCAACGGCAATACCCAGGGGGTTGCCCGTCTTTGCGTAGGGCGCCCGGCTCAGGAAGTCATCGGCCTGCTTTCCGGAACGGACTGCAACGGACGGGGCACTTCCTGCCCGGACCAGCTTTCCAAAGCCTTGCAGGAAGCGCTCAAGCAGCAGGAAGCATAAATGCGTTGTTTTTAAGCTGTTTTTGACATTCGATTTTTCAAGAAAATTCCAAAAAAACTTTACAAAAGTTTTTCGGCAAAACTTTTGTGTTCGTTTTGTGATATGCAGGTAAAAAATCAGAAAAAAAGAAGTTGCCCCAAATCCGTTGACAAAATTGCGGACCGAATGCTATACTTCACCCATACCAAAGAACAAAGGAGTTCTGCCTTAGCAAACAGGCAGAGCTCTTTTTTGTTTGGAAAGTAATCTATAGGCAAGGAGGGAGAAACAGCCAGGGTCCGCTCCTGGAAAAAAGCGGATGACTTGTTGAAGGAGTGAAAAATTGATGTTTGCAACCTTAAAACGACGATTTTTGGCTGTCGCTGTAGCTGGCGTTATGGCCATTACTGCGGTTGCCTCCACCAGTCTTTGGGTTTCAGCAGAGGAGTACAGTGTTGAGTACAGCCGTTCGGAACGTCTGGATCAGCCAAGCGTCAGCTACACCTTTGCAGAAGGTGAGTTGGGCGTAGTCAACTTTGCCCCGGTGTGGGGTGACAAAGAGGCCAATGTAGCCAGTATGCTGGAGTACATTGACGAAGCTTATGAGGCAGGAGTTAAGATTCTGCTGTTCCCTGAAATGTGCGTCACCGGATATTGCTCGTCCAGCGACCCGGATTCTGAAATTTATCAGTGGGCAGTAGAAAGCGCCGAGCCGATTGACGGCCCCACCGCTCAGACCATTTCTGCCAAAGCGGTAGAATATGGCATGTACATTATCTACGGCGCAACCGAAACTGTTGAGGGTGACAGCGAACACGCTTACAACTCAGCTTTTGCCTGCACACCTGATGGAACGGTGTACACCTACCAGAAGATCACCCCGGTGGAAGGCGACTGGTGCATTGCCGGTACTACGCCGGTGCTGATTGACGCCGGAGAGTACGGCCTCATCGGTTTGAGCATCTGCTATGACACCTACGCCAC
>CAZWNI010000262.1:0-1833 GCA_964635385.1 uncultured Oscillospiraceae bacterium | reverse complement strand
AATCCGCCCGCCTAACGGCGTAGAGCCGAGGGCGGGGCAATCCGGAAACATCAAAAACCTTTTTCCACAAACTGAAACCGGAAGAAGGGCTTCCTGTTTTCCTTCTTCGATTCTTCATGATTCCTTCAAATTCTCCCTCTAGGAAAACGGAAGAAAATGTGCTACAATAACACTATACGGGAGGGAGTCAACATGATCTACATCACCGGAGATCTCCACGGGGATCTGGAACGGTTCAAGGAAAAGAATATGAAGCGGCTCAAACCGGGGGACACCCTGCTGGTCTGCGGGGACTTCGGGTTTATCTGGGACGGCAGCAAACGGGAAAAGGCCGCCTTAAAGCACCTGAGCAAGCTGAAGTACAATATCCTCTTTGTGGAGGGACTGAACGAAAACTTCGACCGCCTGGAGGAATACCCCCAAGAGGAATACTGCGGCGGCATGGTCCACACCATCGCCCCCAATATCCGCCACCTCTGCCGTGGGGAGATCTTCACCATCGAGGACACCACCATCTTCGCCTTCGGCGGCGGGGACCCGGTGGAGGATCTGGAGGAGATGACCCAGGAAAAGGTCCGTGCCCTGCGGCTACCCATGCTGGAACAGACCGACAAAGCCTTAAAACGGCTGGAGCTGAACGGGGATCAGGTGGACATCATCTTAACCCACGACGCTCCGGGGAAAATCAAGCAGTTTATGAACCTCAACGAGAACAACACCGCTTTGGGTTTCCTGCACCAGTTTTTGCAGCGGGTCAGCGAGCTGGTGGATTTCAAGATGTGGTACTTCGGCCGCTACCACAAGGACAAAGCTATCCCGCCCCGGTACCGGATTATGTATAAGGACGTAGCCCCGGTGCAGACGAAGTAAAGCAAGCCCCCTCTGCCGGCTTGACAGGGAGGGGGAAAACGGGTATAGTGAAAACAGAAGGGCGAACCCGACAGGCTGGCAGGTCTATCTACAACGATTGACCCTTAGTACGATTGATTAAGTAACCGCTTTACAGAGTATGTAAGCGGTTACTTCTTTTTATGTCCGTTTATTTTGGCAAGGGGCAAAACGCCTGCAATCCAACAGGCGGCAAAAACAGCAGGATTTTTCCAGATTTCCGGTTTGAAATCCATTTACTTATGAAGAAATCCATGCTATTATATGGTTGGAACGAGTGGCTGAAACAGCGTAAATCCAGTTCTTCAACGATCCATCTTTCACGATACGAATTGGAGGAATGATATGCGCAGCAAATACATTTTAGCCGCAGTATGCTTTTTGATGGTTTTTCTTTTTTCCGGGTGTGCCGAATCCAAGGATTCCGCCGTGCAAAATGCTTCTTCCTCTGCCGCAAGTGAATCTTCGCAGGCAGAAAGCGGTTTATCGGAAGAAAATGCGGCATCTGAAACAGGCGCTCAAACGGAAACCATCACATCGGATTCCGCAGAAAAGATTGCGTTAAACGATTTGGGAATCACCAGGAGCGATGTAAAATACATTCACTCCTACGAAGAGCATGACGGCGGTTCTATAGTAGCATGGTGCGTTGAGTTTGAGGTAAACAATACGCAATATAACTACTATGTGGACATGGCTACGGGAGAAATCTTAGAGGTGTTTGAAGAAACACACCACTAAGTTTCCAGCTTTGGATTTGCCGCCAAGCCGTCAAACAGGCGGCAAAAACAGCAGAATTTTTCAGAGACTTTCCGGTTTTTCACCTTCCGCCGGACACAGCAAAAGCAACCGCTTTTCCCTTTCGGGTGCGGTTGCTTTTTTTGCAGACATTTTTTCAAAACTCCTGTTACAGCGCAGCCACAATAGCGTCTCCCATGCCCTTGC
>CAZWNI010000261.1:0-1839 GCA_964635385.1 uncultured Oscillospiraceae bacterium | reverse complement strand
CTGGCCTCCCCCTTAGGGGAGGTGTGAATGAAACCTTTGTCAGCAAAGCTGACAGAGGAGGGGGAAATTTCCCGCAAAATGAAATGGTCAACCCATTGTATATTTCCAGTAGAATCACATAATTTATCAGGGAGGTAACCGAAATGAGTGAACCAAAGACCAAAGGTGAGAAGCTGAAGGAAGCGCTGTGCTATCAGCCCAAAAACCTCACCGAAACCATGACCAAAGAGGAGCTGAAGCAGGCGTTTGATTTCTGCGAAGGCTACAAGGACTTTCTCAACGCCGCCAAAACCGAGCGGGAAGTGGTGGCCAGGGCGGTGGAGCTTTTGGAGCAGGAGGGCTTTGTGCCCTTTGACCCGGAGACCGCCTATGCGCCGGGCGACCGGGTGTACTGGAACAACCGGGGCAAGGCCCTGCTCATCGCCACCATCGGCAAAAAGAGTCTGGCCCAGGGGGCCCACATCAACGCCGCCCATATCGACTCCCCCCGGCTGGACTTAAAGCCCAACCCCCTGTACGAACAGGGTCAGTTGGCGCTGATGAAGACCCACTATT
Source organism: uncultured Oscillospiraceae bacterium (assembly GCA_964635385.1). Classification (GTDB taxonomy): domain Bacteria; phylum Bacillota; class Clostridia; order Oscillospirales; family Ruminococcaceae; genus Egerieicola. The sequence continues at coordinate 1,284 of CAZWNI010000261.1, read as the reverse complement.
ACGGCGGCATCAAGAAGTACCAGTGGGCTACGATCCCCATGTCCCTTCACGGGGTCATTGTGAAGAAGAACGGGGAAAAGGTGCAGGTGCGCATCGGCGATCAGCCCGGCGACCCGGTGTTCTGTGTCACCGACCTGCTGATCCACCTGGCAGGGGATCAAATGCAGCGCACCCTGGCCAAAGGAATCCAGGGGGAAGAACTGAACCTGCTCTGCGGCTCCATTTCCCTGGAGGATTCCAAGGTGCCGGAACGGGTGAAGCTGAATATCCTCAACCTGCTCCACGAAAAGTACGGCGTGGTGGAGGAGGACTTCCTCTCCGCCGAGCTGGAAGCCGTTCCCGCCTACGAAATGCGGGATCTGGGCTTTGACCGGAGCATGATCGGCGGCTACGGCCAGGACGACCGTGTCTGCGCTTACCCCGCCCTGATGGCGGCGCTGGACTGCAAGGACCCGGAAACCACCCTGATCACCGTGCTGGCGGATAAAGAGGAGATCGGCAGTGAAGGCAACACCGGCCTCAACAGCGATATGCTGCGGTATTTTGCGGCGGATCTGGCCAAGCCCTACGGCATCGACGGACGGCGGGTGCTGATGAATAGCCAGTGCCTGTCCAGCGACGTCAACGGCGCCTTCGACCCCACCTTCGCCGACGCCTTTGAGAAGAACAACACCTGCTATCTCAATTACGGCGTCTGCCTGACCAAGTATACCGGCTCCCGGGGTAAGGGAGGCAGCAACGACGCCAGCGCCGAGTTCATCGGCGAGATCCGGAAAATCCTAGATGAAAACAAGGTGGGCTGGCAGACCGGAGAGCTTGGAAAAGTGGATCAGGGCGGCGGAGGAACCGTGGCCATGATGATTGCCAACCTGGGCGTGGACGTCGTTGACCTGGGGGTGCCGGTGCTGAGTATGCACTCTCCCTTTGAAGTCACCGCCAAAGCGGATATTTATATGGCCTACAAAGCCTTCGGTGCCTTTGCAAATCAGAAATAATCCGCTTGGTAAGGTTTTTAAGCGGCTTTGGCACAAAAACTACGAAAATTTTTCTTTTTACACATTGACAATGCGGCAAAAAATTAGTATGATAAAGGTGTAATTACGGTGGGGCGTTTCTGCATGAAATTGCTGTTACGACCGTATCGAATCAAAGGAGGATTTGGATGTTGGAAAACAAGGTTTGCAGCAATTGGGAACCTACCCCTGAATTGCTCAACAAGATGGATGCATTCTGGCGTGCCGCCAACTATCTGGCTGCCGGTCAGCTGTATCTGCTGGACAACCC
>CAZWNI010000260.1:0-1857 GCA_964635385.1 uncultured Oscillospiraceae bacterium | reverse complement strand
CAGGGGAAGGACAGAACCGATGGGCTGATCTGTCAGCCCAGAAAACGGTAGCGGTTAGCTCCTCATCCGTTTTGTTTTATGCTGCGTTTTGGCGTGAGATAGACGAAGGGGGGAGTTGATTCTTTGTGTTGTCTTGGAAACTGCTTCCTCTTTTGGAAAGGGGGGAGCGGTATGAACTACGTCACCTGGCCCGATCTGTTTGTGTTTCTTACATTAACAGTAACCGCCGCAGGCGTGTTTTACAATATTTGGACAAAAAAGAAGTAACCGCTCATTTTAGCCACCCGAGCGATTACTTCAAACAGTAATCCGAAAGGGACTAACCGTTGCCGGTTCTGTCCTTCTTCCTTTATTATACCGGTTTTCTCCTCCGGTGTCAAGGTGAAAACCCCTTCTTTTTCAAAACAGAATCCTTAAAACATCTTAAATTTTGCCAAGATTACCGCAACGGCGGCGGTGGCGGCGATGCTCAGCACCGTGGGGAACCAGATGCTGGCGGTGGCGGGAAGCCCGTCCACGTTCATGCCGTAAAAGGAATAGATCATGGTAGGGATAGCCATAAGCACGGTGATGGAGGTCAGCAGCTTCATCACATTGTTTAAGTTGTTGCTGGTCACCGAGCCGAAGGCTTCCATGGTGCTGGTCAGAATGTTGGAGTAGATGGAGCTCATTTCAATGGCCTGCTTGATTTCGACGATTACGTCCTCCAGCAGTTCCTCGTCCTCCTCGTACATCTTGATTACCCGGCCCCGGAGGATCTTTTCCAGGGTGATTTCATTGGCCTTTAAGGAAGTGGAAAAGTACACCAGAGACTTTTGCAGCCCTAAAAGCTGGATCAGCTCGCTGTTTTTCATGCTCTTTTTCAGGTTGACCTGCAAATCCGAGGAGGATTTGTCGATCTGCTTCAAATACCACAGGTACTGGGCCGCCGCCCGCAGCAGGATAGACAGCAGAAACCGGGTTTTCAACTGGGTGTCGGTGTTTTTCAGATAGCCGGAGCTTAACTCGTTGATCAGGGGGTTTTCCCGGATACAGACGGTAATTAAGGCGTTGTCGGTGGTGATGATACCCATGGGCATGGTTTCGTACACCACCGTGGCTTTGTCGTCGTCCTTGGTCTTTAAGGGAATGTCCACAATCACCAGGGTCTGGTCGTCCTCTTTTTCCACACGGGAGGTTTCCTCTTCGTCCAAAGCGGACTTGACGAAATCTTCTTCCAGGCCCATTTCGCTGATGAGGTAATCCAGTTCCACCGGGGTGGGGTCAATGACGCTGACCCAGCAGCCGCTGGTGAATTGGTCAATGGGCTTTACTCTGCCCTGTTCGGAATAATAAAAATCAATCATAGACTGCCTCCTTCCCACGGGAAGGGACAGCCGGCCTTTACCGCAAACAGGCAAAAGCAGCCACAGCCCCATCTTTCCCATGGAGTGATAACTCATTACTTCGGCCGCAAGGGTCGGGACTCATGGATACTTCCTCCTTGTTGCATCAATTTGGCTGTAAAAAAGCCGGTTTACGGATTTTGCGTACCTTAGAATATCCGCTGGTTTTCGCCTTCCATCGAAACGCCGCCCTTGCTTTTTGGGCGGCAAAGCGAAAACCACAATGATTATAGCACAGCCCTGTTCAAATTGCAACCGCCGGACGGGAAACCGGGCGGTTTTTCTGTTTTTATCGCCGAGGGTGGAATTTGGAAAAAATAATCCTTGCATTTTCATTTGCGCTGTGGTATGATATACAGGTATTGGAATGCCGCCCTTTGTGATTCCGATAAAGGGAAGGGGTTTCATGGAGACCATGAAAGCGGACAGTCCTCTGTGCCAAAAGGCAGTATGAATGTCTGAATTACAGTTT
>CAZWNI010000259.1:0-1877 GCA_964635385.1 uncultured Oscillospiraceae bacterium | reverse complement strand
ATACAGTTGATAACGGTGTGGTTGGGAACCGCCAAGACAATCATCAGCCGGGTGAGGATTGTCTGCTTTCCGGTTTTGCAGCTGTTTTTACCCCAACACCAGCTTGGCAATATCCGCACTCTGCTTGGCGTCTTTGGCGTAGTAGTCCGCCCCGATCTTTTTGGCGTACTCCGGGGTCAGCACTGCGCCTCCCACCATAATGGTGCAGGGAAGACCCGCCTGGCGCACCGCCTGAATGGTCTTTTCCATGTTGGCTACGGTGGTGGTCATCAAAGCGGACAATCCCAGCAGCTTGGCGCCGTGCTGGGCCACCGCCTCCACCACCTTCTGTACCGGTACATCTTTGCCCAAATCAATCACGGGATAACCATAGTTTTCCAAAATCACCTTGACAATGTTCTTGCCGATGTCGTGGACGTCCCCCTCCACCGTAGCTAAGATGATCTTTTCCTTCTGCACCCTGGCTTCCGGGTCGGGATGAGCCGCCAGGTAGTCCTTGATCTGTTCAAAGGAGGCCTGGGCGGCGGTGGCGGACTGAATGAGCTGGGGCAGAAACAGCCTGCCGCTCTCAAACTCCTTCCCCACCTGATCCAGGGCGGGAATCAGCGCCTGGTTCACCACCTCCATGGGAGGCAGGGTGTGGAGCAGTTCTTTGCAGAGATTTCCCGCCTGCTCCTTTAGTCCTGCCAGCACCGCCTGGTACAACCCCTCTTTGGGGTGGGAGACTGTTGCCGCCGGAGCTGTTGTTTGCGCCGCCGGCGCTTTCTGCCCGGCGTGGCGGGCCAGATAGGCTTCCCCGCCCACGTCCTTGCCGGTGAGGAGATGGAAGGCGTCTACCGCTCCCACCATGGCGGCGTTGTTGGGGTTGAGAATGGGGAGGTCCAGCCCGGCTTCCATGGCCAGGGTCAGGAAGGTGGTGTTGATGACCTCCCGTTCCGGCAGACCGAAGGAGATGTTGGACACCCCCAACACCGTTTTCACCCCCAGCTCCTGTTTCACCAGCCGCACTGCTTTCAAGGTTTCCAGAGCTTCCTGCTGCTGTACCGAAACGGTGAGGGTCAGGCAGTCCAGATAGATGTCCTCCTTGGGGATACCGTAGGACTCACAAGCCGCTGCAATCCGTTTGCCGATTTCCAGCCGTTCTTCAGCGGTGGAAGGGATGCCGTTTTTGTCCATGGTCAGCCCCACCACAGCGGCGCCGTACTTCTTTACCAGGGGCAGGATACGCTGCAGCACCTCCGGCTCCCCGTTGACAGAATTGACGATGGGCTTGCCGCTATAGATGCGAAGCCCCGCCTCAATCACCTCCGGGTGGGAGGAGTCTAGCTGCAGGGGCAGATCCAGCACGCTTTGAAGCTGGCTCACGACCTCCACCATGGTGGAGACTTCATCGATGTCCGGCAGGCCAACGTTGACGTCCAAAATTTCCGCCCCTGCCTGGAGCTGTTCCAGCCCTTGGGTCAGCAGGTAGCTGATGTTGTGGTCCCGCAGCGCTTGCTGGAATTTCTTTTTGCCGGTGGGATTGATCCGTTCCCCTACCATTCGCACCCGGTCCACCTCTACCATTCGGCTGGCGGAACAGAGACGGGAAGCCCGTTCGATCTGCCGTGTCACCGGCCGGCTCTGGTCCAGCAGGGTGCGCAGCCTGCGGATATAGTCCGGGGTGGTGCCGCAGCAGCCCCCCAGCACAGTTACTCCGCAGCGGATAAATTCTTCCGCCCCACGGGCAAAATCCTCCGGCGTTACGTTGTAAGCGCCGGTGTTCAAGTCCGGCAGCCCGGCATTGGCTTTGACAATCAGGGGCAGGGAGGTGTACCGGGCCATTTTGCGGATCAGAGGCAGAATCTCTGCCGGTCCCAGAGAACAGTTGATGCCGA
>CAZWNI010000258.1:0-1891 GCA_964635385.1 uncultured Oscillospiraceae bacterium | reverse complement strand
GGTTATCCATTGCATCAATCCGAAACGAGCAGGGCTTAAATTTTTCGACATAATCCCGGCGGGCATCAAATAGTTTTCGCTGCTTTACTTCCTGTTCATTTGCTGTGCGAGACAATTGGTCATTAAAGTTTTTGGAGATCACCGATGCTTTTTTCAGCCGGGACAATTCCTGCTGATAGCGGGGGATTCCGGCGCCTTGAATGTAATCTTCCGTAAATTCTTGCTCCAACCGTTCCTGAATGTGGGAAAGGGATTGATAGTGTGCCGGCAGAATTTCATAATCCAGCTGCCGAATCCGCTCCTGCATCCGGCTTACTTTGCCAATCTGCTGTTCTTTTTCCTGGTTCAGGGAAGCGATTTCTTTTTCCAGCGTCTGCCTCTGCTGCCTCTGCTGATCCAGCCAAAGAAGATCCAAACTAGAAAGCTGCCGGGCAGTTTCTTCCATTTCCTTTTTGATCTCCGCTTTGCGCAGGTAATCCGCCTGCCGCTGGGGCACATCTCTTTGCAGAAAATGCCGGCTGGGAAGAAAATCAATGCCTTTTTGCTTGGAAAGAAGGGTATCAAAAGGAATCCAATGCTGAATGGAATGCTCCACTTCCGCCAATTCTTCCTCTAATCGTTTGATTCGAAGCGCCACAGCCCGGCGGCCGATGAATGCATCTTCCATCCGTTCCCGGCGAAGGGGACGGGCAACATAACCTTGATAAAGCATACCGTCTGGTGTAATCGCTGTTTTATGCTGGCGAAGCTGTTCCACCTGGTCGCAGCACACCACCCGGCCCAGAAGGTAATCCACATAGCTGCGGGCCAGGCCGTTGCTGGTTTCGATCTTTTTGGCAAGGCTGTTTTCCCCGGGATGCAGGGTTTCTTTTTCCCGCAGCTTTCCGATGTCCACCAAGCCAAAGGAATGTGCGCTGAATTGTTTCTTAATTCGGTTATAGATCCGCAGAGCAGACTGATAATAATCCGGTTCCACCAAAAGATAGAATTTTTGGGTGTTTAGGTATCCTTCCACCGCTCCCCGCCAGCGTTCCTCGGTGATTTCCAGCACATCTGCCAGGATATGAATCTGCACCGGACGGCGGACCTGTTGTTCCAGTTCCTGAGTCAGCATTGTCCGCAAGTCAAGCAAGCCACGGGGATAATCCTTGATATTTTTACGCAGGTTGCTCAACACGGCGCGCTTTTGGTCCTGTTGGGATTTCAGTTCAGCCAGCCGATCTTCGACTTTATGGGCCGCATCCAAAATTTCTCTGGAAAAAGCGGAACCTGCTGCCTGGGCCGCTTCAAACACTGACAAAGGGCGAGCAAAAATTTTCTCACTGCAATCAGAAAACACCCCATACGTCTTTTGAACTGTCTCGGCCGCATTTTGCAGCGGAATCAGAAGCTCCTCCGGTTCCCATTCTTCCACAGTCCTGCACAAATCCTTCAATTGAAGGGTTTCCTGGCGGAGATCCTGTGCACTACTCTCCAGCTGCTTTTGCAGTCTGGACTGTTCCGATTCCAGCTCTTTTTGATGGGCACGCAGTTTTTTCTCTTCCTGATACACGCTGCTCTGGGAACAGGCAATCGTCAATTCTTCTTTCCGGCGCTCTTTTTGGACAATTTGTTCTGCAATATCAGCAGATGCGGCCTTGGCTGCCGTAATTTCCTGGGAACAGTTCTCCTTTTCCTGTTCGCGCCGGTCAATTTCGATTTGTTTGTCTTCCTTTTGCGCCCACATCACCAGAAAAGACTGCAGATGCCAGCGATGGATAGCCTGGGTCATATCCTGGTACAGCTTACTGATTCCCTGCAGAGCCGACAGCTTTTCTTCCTGCCGCCTGGCAAGCTGTTCATGGCGTTTATAATCCCGGATATTTTGCTGCATCGCCTCAATATCCGGCTT
>CAZWNI010000257.1:0-1893 GCA_964635385.1 uncultured Oscillospiraceae bacterium | reverse complement strand
CTTTTAATAATGAAGCTTCAAAAAGAGAGTGTATGATTAATTCATTAAAAGTATATTCTGTCGGCAAAGCGCTGTGCAGGTGTAATGCGTCTGCCGCCTTTGTAAGCAACCGTCACGGAACACCTGTTGTACTTTTGTGCGGCTGCAATACTGTAAAAATATACAGAAAACTATTTTTAAAGAATATTAAGCATATATATTTTATAATATTTTTATTCGAATGTCAAGATTTTTATTTAAAATACACACATACTTTTTGTGTAGAAGTCAATGATGTGTGACACATTCCAAAAGATGGGTTTGTTTCTCTTGTCAAGGTGGAGCGGTGGAGATTTTCGTAGAAAATACTACCGTCTACCTTGACAATGCTCCTGTGATATAATTTTGCACTGAAACTGCTCTTGAGCTGTTTCTGTAATTTCTTCATATCACGCCTTGATATCTCTCCAATATTTCATTTGGACTGCTAAAATTTAAACATATCTTTGGTATCTTATTCGATATTGTATTATATTTTTTTAGCTGTTTCCTGCCATCTGCAAGCCCATACATCCGCATTTTCCTGTAGAATCTTTTCTCGTCTATCCCATGTTGCCTCTCTACTTTTCCGTTGTGCCTTGGCGTTGCTACTCTTATCCGATGATATATTATATCATATTCTTCAAGCTGTTTCTCAAATAGCGTTTTTGTGCCGCTTTTGCTTATTAATGCTTTCGTCCATTCAGTTCCGTTATCTGTCTGTATCTCTCGTATAGGGAATGGTGCTGTTTTGATCAGTTTGATGAGAAAATCTAACGAGCTGTATGTACTGTGTTCATCATACATTTCCCGATACGTCCATCTTGTGCACTCATCAACTGCTGTGTACTGATAATATTTCTTGCCATTTGAAATACAGTATGAGGGTACATATTTTACATCTATCTGCACCTTTTGTCCCGGATATTCCGCACGCATATATGGCTTATTCTTTCTGTATTTCTTTTTGTCGATCTTCTCTATTCCTTGTCGGCGAATATACTGACACATGACAGCATAACTGCGCTTATATCCTTTTTCTCGAATCTTCATCCATAATACAATTTTATCGTCTTTATTCCTATGGTAGTATCGCATTATCAAATCATGCTCTTGCTTTGTATGCTGCTTAGGATGGCTTTTGGGTCTGTGACTTCTATCCTTTAGGCTCTGCCATGTCCCATCGTATCGTTTTTTCCAACGATATATGCTGTTTCTCGATACTCTATAGCGTATACTTGCTTTTGTTACTCCATTTTTTAAAGAATATTTGATTACCTGTTGACGAAACCGTGCTGCTTCTGTTATACTTATCATGAGAATAACTCCTTTGGATATGTGTTTTTGTGGTTATTAACATTATATCACATTTTGGAGTTATTCTCATCTTTTTTTGTCACACATCAATTATATCATAACATTGCAAATATTTTTCGGACCTTTTTTGCAGACTTTTTCTGCCAAATCGCAGCGTTGCCTAAATTGCCGCGTAAAAATCCGGCGTTTTAGTATTTATCCGCTTGCAGTCCTGTAATATCCGCGTCAAAATCTTCCGGCACGTTCACAAGTCCGATAGAGCGCGAGTGTGCGATTATGTCAGCATTATCCGGTGTGTCGCCGGGATCGGCATAAATCTGTTCAATATCGAGTTTTGTTTCATCGATATATTTTGCGAGCGGTCCATTCTGTCTGACCATTTCCGCGGCGAACATTTTTGCTATAAGCGTACCGCCGATGTCGTTTGTGTGCGTGTAGTCACGTTCTTCGCCCTTGCAGCGGAAGAACTGCCATGCCTTGACAGGCCCTGCTTTTACCATATAATCGGTAGTTGCGCTCCATAAATCGATGAAAGTTACATTATTTCGTTCAGCTGCG
>CAZWNI010000256.1:0-1899 GCA_964635385.1 uncultured Oscillospiraceae bacterium | reverse complement strand
TTGGCCTTTTCCGCAATGCCGATAGCGCCTTCCGCAGCGGCAAAGGATTCGTGGCCGGCCAGGAAGCAGAAACATTCGGTTTCTTCTTCCAGCAGCATTTTGCCCAGGTTGCCGTGGCCCAGACCTACTTTACGCTGGTCGGCAACGGAACCGGGAATGCAGAACGCCTGGAGTCCTTCGCCGATGGCGGCAGCGGCGTCTGCGGCACGGGTGCAGCCCTTTTTGATGGCGATGGCTACGCCCACGATGTAAGCCCAGCAGGCGTTTTCAAAGCAGATGGGCTGGATCTTTTTCACCTGGTTGTAAATGTCTAGACCCTTGTCTTCGGTGATTTTTCTGGCTTCCTCCAGGGAGGAAATACCGTAGCTGTTCAGCACGGAGTTGATCTTGTCGATTCTTCTTTCGTAGGATTCAAACAATGCCATGATCTTATTCCCTCCTTAATAATTATTCTGCACGGGGATCGATGATTTTAGCAGCATCGTCCACACGGCCGTATTGACCCTTGGATTTTTCCATGGCGGTTGCCGGATCGTCACCCTTTTTGATGAAGTCCATCATCTTGCCGAAGTTCAGGAACTGATAGCCGATAATCTCGTCGTTTTCATCTAAAGCAATGCCGGTGACATAGCCTTCCGCCATTTCCAGGTAACGGGGACCCTTCTTCAGGGTGCCGTACATAGTGCCAACCTGGCTGCGCAGGCCTTTGCCCAGGTCTTCCAGACCGGCGCCGATGGCCAAGCCGTCTTCACTGAAAGCAGACTGGCTGCGGCCGTATACGATTTGCAAGAACAGTTCCCGCATGGCGGTGTTGATGGCGTCGCACACCAGGTCGGTGTTCAGCGCTTCCAGAACGGTGCGGCCGGGGAGGATTTCAGCGGCCATAGCGGCGGAGTGGGTCATACCGGAACATCCGATGGTCTCCACCAGGGCTTCCTGAATGACGCCCTCCTTCACGTTCAGGGTCAGCTTGCAGGCGCCCTGTTGGGGAGCGCACCAGCCCACACCGTGAGTAAAGCCGGAGATGTCGGTGATCTGCTTGGATTTCACCCACTTAGCTTCTTCCGGAATGGGAGCACAGCCATGGGCAACGCCCTGTTTTACGGGGCACATTGCTTCAACTTCTTGCGAGTAAATCATGGGAAAACTCCTTTCGTTTTTGATTCTTTCCTTCGTTTCCGAATATGCAGAATGCACATTGGACCAGAATCATTATACTATTGTTTTGGACATTTTTCAAGAGCTTTTGCCGCAAAACCCATTCACTTTTGGAATTCATCTCTTTCGCCGCCGTTTTTGGGAAAAATCCTTGGATTTCGATGAAAAAACAGATTTATTTATTGATGATAATAACTTAAAAAGTCTCCGATTTTTTCCACGGCCTCTTTCAACACTTCCATTCGGGGCAGATACACCACCCGGAAATGGTCCGGCTGTTCCCAGTGGAATCCGCCGCCGTGGATCAGCAAAATCTTTTTATCCCGGAGCAGATCCAGGGCAAACTTTTCGTCGTCGGTAATGTGAAACTTGTTCTGATCCAGTTTGGGGAACATGTAGAAAGCGGCTTTGGGTTTCACCACCGACACCCCCGGAATGCTGCTCATCATGTTGTACACCAGCTCCCGCTGTTCGTAGATTCGTCCGCCGGGCCTGATGTAGTTTTCCACGCTTTGGTACCCGCCCAGCGCCGTCTGGACAATGGACTGGGCCGGGACATTGGAACAAAGCCGCATATTGGACAGCATCTTCAACCCTTCGATGTAGTCTTTGGCGATGGCTTTGTTGCCGCTTAAAATCATCCAGCCGATGCGGTAGCCGGCAATCATGTGGGACTTGGACAGCCCGCTGAAGGTGACGCAGAACAGATCCGGCGCCAAAGAAGCGATGGAAATGTGTTCT
>CAZWNI010000255.1:0-1901 GCA_964635385.1 uncultured Oscillospiraceae bacterium | reverse complement strand
CAGGAGTTTAACCGGATCAACCGCCGGCTCACCCGTTGCAGCTTAAAGGCGGTGTTTTACAGCTCTTTGACCAATCCCACCACCCGGTTTGTGAACAACCTGGTGTTTGCCGCCGTCTGCATTGTGGGGGCGTTTGTAGTGATTGCCGGGGGGATCAGCGTGGGGTTGATGTCCTCCATGCTGATGTACGCCAACCAGTACACCAAGCCCTTCAACGAAATTTCCGGCGTGGTCACCGAGCTGCAAAACGCCTTGGCCTGCGCCGCCCGGGTGCTGGAGCTGGTCAATGACCCCGCCAAAGTGGAAGACGCTCCGGACGCGAAGGAGGTTGTCCCCGACGGCAGGGTGGAGATTCAAAATGTTTCCTTCCGCTACCTTCCCAAACGGCCTTTGATTGAAAATTTCAACCTGAAAGTACAGCCCGGCCAGCGGGTAGCTGTTGTAGGGCCCACCGGCTGCGGCAAAACCACCTTGATTAACCTGCTGATGCGGTTTTATGACGTGGACTCCGGCCATATTTTGGTGGCGGACAAGGACATTGAAACCATTACCCGAAAAAGCCTGCGGGCAGGTTACGGCATGGTGCTGCAAGACACCTGGCTGATGAAGGGCACCGTCCGGGAAAACATCGCCTTCGGCAAGCCGGAAGCCTCCCTGGAGGAGGTAGTGGCGGCGGCGAAAGCCAGCTACGCTCACGGGTTTATCACCCGGCTGCCAAAAGGCTACGATACGGTGCTGGGGGAAGACGGCGGCGGTTTAAGCCAGGGACAGAAACAGCTGCTCTGCATCGCCCGGGTCATGCTCTGCCTGCCTCCCATGCTGATTTTGGATGAGGCCACTTCCTCCATCGACACCCGCACCGAAAAGAAGATCCAGGACGCCTTTGCCAAGCTGATGGCAGGGCGTACCAGTTTTATTGTGGCCCACCGGTTGTCCACCATTCGGGAGGCGGATGTGATTCTGGTGATGCGGGACGGCAAGATCATCGAGCAGGGAACCCATCAGTCTCTGCTGGAAAAGAAGGGCTTTTATCATAAGCTGTATTACAGTCAGTTTGCGACCTGAGGGTACTTTGGGGGTTCCCACGGCCCGGAAAGGAGGTTCCCTTATGCAAACCAATCATACTAAGGATCAAAACACGTCCTCTGTGTTCCAGAATGGGGGGACCGCTGCTGCTTCCGGGTTTTCTATGAGGAAAAGCCTGTTTGCCGAAAAGCCGGAGTCTTTGTACCAGGTAAAGCGGATCCGTTGTGGGAACGTGAACTGTTGGCTGGTGTCCGGCAGTAAGACCCTGCCCACCAATGGCAGTGTGCTGGTGGATACCGGCCGGAAAGAGGACTTCCCCAAGCTGGAACAGCTTTGCCGTGAAAACCGGGTCAAGCTGATCCTGCTGACCCACGGCCATCCGGACCACGCCGGAAGCGCCGCCCTGCTGCGGCAATCCCTGCACATTCCCGTGGCCTTGGGGAAACTGGACCTGCCGCTGCTGGAATGCCCAAACGCCCGCCCACTGCACAGCCGTGGGTGGCTGGGCAAAGCGGTGCTGGCTGCCAGCCGGAAAGAACTGACCCGTCCGGGAACCGGGTTTACGCCGGAGATTTTGTTGGAGGGCGGGGAGGATTTTTACCGCTACGGGTTTTCTATCCGGGCCATTGCCCTGCCCGGCCATACGGCGGGGAGCATGGGGTATGAGATTAACCACCGGCATCTCTGCACCGGGGATGCCGTGATGAACCTTCCCTGGCCTGCCCCGGCGCTGCTGTTTGAGGATAAGGAGCAGGCTGCCGCCAGTACCGCCAAAATCGCCGGACTGGGGAAACGGATTTTGTGTCCGGGGCATGGTTCGGCGCTGTGGAATCGACAATGGTAGAGTGACCAGGCGATTTCCCCTGGTTTCAAGG
>CAZWNI010000254.1:0-1928 GCA_964635385.1 uncultured Oscillospiraceae bacterium | reverse complement strand
CTGCTTCGCAGACAGCCCCCTCATCGGAGGGGGCCAAGACCGCCAATGACCTTTTCCACAAGCCTAGGCATCGGCTATACCGATGCTGCGCCAGGCATTGCCGCAAGGAGAATATCATGAAGATTAAGACCAATTACGTTTGCCGGGACTGCGGGTACGAGACCCCGAAATGGCTGGGGCGGTGTCCCGGCTGCGGGGCCTGGAACAGCTTTGAGGAACAGGCCGCCGCTCCCGCCGCCCCGGCCGCTGCCCGTACCCCGGCGCTCTCCCCGGCGCAGATCCGTACCATTCGGGAGATCGACCTGGAGGAAGAAGTCCGGTTTGCCACCGGCTTTTCGGAGCTGGACCGGGTGCTGGGAGGCGGCTTGGTGAAGGGCAGCCTGGTGCTGCTGGGAGGGGACCCCGGCATCGGCAAGTCCACCCTGCTGCTGCAAATCTGCCAAACCCTGGGCCAGAAAATGGAGGTGCTCTACCTTTCCGGGGAAGAGTCTCCCCGGCAGATCCGGCTCCGTGCCGACCGGCTGGGGGTGAACGCACCGGGACTGAAGCTGGCCTGCGCCACCGACGTGGAGCAGATTCTGGAACTGATCCGCACCGCCCGGCCCCAGGTAGTGATGGTGGACTCTATCCAGACCATGAGCCTGAGCCGGTTTTCCTCCGCTCCCGGCAGCGTCCAGCAGGTGCGGGAATGCACCAACGCTTTTCTGCGGCTGGCCAAGGAGGAGGATATTCCTATCCTGCTGGTGGGCCATGTGAACAAGGACGGGGCCATCGCCGGGCCGAAGGTGCTGGAACACATTGTGGACGCCGTCCTCCACTTTGAGGGGGATCGGAACCTGAACTTCCGTATCCTCCGCAGCATCAAGAACCGCTTTGGCTCCACCAATGAGATCGGGGTGTTCCGAATGGAGGAAGAAGGGCTGGTGCAGGTGGAAAACCCCTCCGCCGCCCTGCTGGAAGGACGCCCCGAAGGGGAGAGCGGAAGCTGTGTGGTCTGCGTCATGGAGGGCAGCCGCCCCATTTTGGTGGAGGTCCAGGCTTTGGTGAGCAAGACGGTGTTCCAGATGCCACGGCGCAGCGCCAGCGGCTTTGATTACAACCGGCTGTACCTGCTTTTGGCGGTGCTGGAAAAGCGCTGTGGCTACCGTATGTCCAGCCTGGACGCTTATATCAATGTGGTGGGCGGTCTGCGCCTGGACGAGCCTTCCGCCGACCTTTCCGTCTGCCTGGCCCTGCTGTCCGGCCTGCTGGACCAGCCCATTCCCGCCGATCTGCTGGCGTTGGGCGAAGTGGGGCTCACCGGGGAGGTCCGGGGCGTCACCCGCCTGGAGCAGCGAATCAGCGAAGCCCGGCGACTGGGGTTTACCCGCTGTATCGTCTCCGCCCACAGCGCCAAACAACTGAAACATACTCCCGGCGGCATGGAAGTGGTGGGGGTGCGCACCCTTGCCCAGGCCGCAAAGGCCGCCTTTGCTTCCGGGAAACAAAAATAAACCGACAATCTAAAGAAGGGAAGAACAAAGAATGGAAACCGGACGATTGGAACTCCGTCCCGCCGGAGAACACCGCTGGACTTTAACAGTGCGGGATACAGGAGAGGTGTGCGGCCGCTGCGGCATACAGAAGATCCAGTGGAACAAAAAGAATATGTGGGAAATTTCCTGGGAATTGACCCCGGAGTATCTCCATCAGGGCTACGCCGCCGAGGCGGTGCGGGCGCTGACGGATTACGCCTTTTCCCAGCCGGGAGTGGAAGAGGTCTGCGCCCTGGTGCCGGATACCGACCAGCCCAGCATCGCCGCCGCCCTGCGCAGCGGCATGACCCTGAGGGGAAGACAGGACGCCCCGGAGGGGGACGGAATGCTGTTGGTGTTCAGCCGGGAAAAGAAAAAGTAAATCGCCGGCTGTTTGACAGCCTGATTATTCTC
>CAZWNI010000253.1:0-1935 GCA_964635385.1 uncultured Oscillospiraceae bacterium | reverse complement strand
AAAGGACAAGCCGACAACGGTTCGTCCCCTTTAGGCTATTTCAAAGTAACCGCTCAAGGGCGAAATAGAGCGGTTACTTCTTTTTTGTCCTTATTTGTTCTTCCGTGCGTAGTACACGAGAAGGGCAGACAAAATCGTCTGAATGACCATGAAAAATTGTTCCCATGTCACATCAACCCCCTCCCTTCAAGCAAAATCACTTGATGTATGAGGGGCCAACCGCCATCGTTATCTATTGCTTGTCCTCCCCCAAAGGATTTCCCTTTGAGTAGGCTCTCGCCGTGTCCCTATTATAACAAAACCTGCCTGGTTTTGTCAATTTTTTGAACTCCTCACTCCAGCCGTTCTCCTGCCGGAGCGGGGGGTTCCTGTTTTTCCGGAGTGTTGGAAAGGCACTCCTCCCCGGTGATGGCCCAGGCAAACTCCTCCCCGCCGGCGGGGATCACCTGCACCTTCACCCCCAGGGCGTTTTCCACGTCCTGCACCGTCCTGTCGTCCAGGAAAAAGTCCTGCTGGTGCCGGAGCATACAGTCCGGCAAAAACAGCACCTCTCCCAGCGCCTGCCCCTTCAACTGCTCCATAATATCCCCGGCGGTAACCAGCCCCGCCACAGTGATGGTCTCCCCCCAAAAATGGTTGACGATGGGGTACACCCGGCAGTCCAGGTTAGGGTACTTCTCCTTGGCCTTGGCCGCCAACTGCCGCAAAAAGGGGGCGGCGGACACTCCGGTGGCCACCGAGCACTTTCGGGGTTTGTCATCTCCCGGAAGCTCCTCCCAGGCCCGGCGGAAGTCCGCCAGCAGAGTGGCGATCACCCCCACCCCGTTTTCCAGTTGGGAAAAGTCCTCATAGTAGTCCTCCTCCGGCAAAGGGCGGCCGGCCAGCAGGTAAAACTCATCGCTGGCATAAGCCAGACGGGTGCCGTGCTGTCGGTAAAAATCTGCGGCAAACCCTTCCAGCAGATGAATGACTTCCTCCGCCTGCTCAGGGGTGTAGGGGTGTAAAGGGTATAACCCTTCCCGGTGCCTGGTCAGCCCCACCGGCACACAGGCAACGGACTGCACCCCAGGGTACAGTTCCCCCAGCTCCTTCAGCGTGCGCTCCAAGGCGGGGCCGTCGTTGATGCCGGGGCAGAGGACGCACTGGCAGTGGACGGTAATGCCCCCCCGGACCAACTGCCGCAGGTAGTCCAGCTTTTCCCCGGCAAACCGGTTGCCCATCATTTTGCAGCGCAGTTCCGGGTCGGTGGTGTGCACCGACACGTTGATGGGGCTGATGTGCATCTTTAAGATCCGGTCGATGTCCGGCTGCTTGAGGTTGGTGAGGGTGATGTAGTTGCCCATCAGGAAGGACAGCCGGGCGTCGTCGTCCTTAAAGTACAGGGACTGGCGCATTCCCGGCGGGGTCTGGTCCACGAAGCAGAAAATACAGTGATTGGTGCAGCTGTGCTGGGCGTCCATCAGGAAGGTTTCGAACTCCAGCCCCAAAGGCTGGTACTGCTCTTTTTTGATATGAACCGTCTTTATTTTATCCCCTCTGGCATATTCTACCGTCAATTTACTTTCCGTAATGTAAAAATCATAGTCCAGCACGTCGGAAATGGGGTTTCCATTGATGGAGCGAAGCAGATCCCCTGCCCGTATCCCTTTTTTGGCGGCGGGGGAACGGGGGATCACATCTTTGACCACAACTGCCATAGGGCACCTCCTAACAGGAAGAAAAAATGGTAGAAAAAAGCCCCGTGGGAGTAATCCCCGGGGAAACCTTCTTCTTTCGCGTCGGAACCTCCTTGCTGGAACATTCCGGCTTGGGATACAAACGGCTCAGGCCTCTTTCTGGAGAACCTGGACGCCCTTGTAGTAGCCGCAGCTTGCGCAAACCTTATGGGGAGCCTTCAGCTCGCCGCACTGAGGGCAGACAGAAAAAGCGGGCTGC
>CAZWNI010000252.1:0-1939 GCA_964635385.1 uncultured Oscillospiraceae bacterium | reverse complement strand
TGCGCAAAGGTACACAGAAACAATAATATAAACTAATTCTCAACATCTACTTAAGAGGTAGAGATATAACCTACTATTCCGTCATATTCTACCGGAACCCAACTACAATTGCAATCTTCATCAATTGTAACCATCGTTCCCTTCGGAATGATGCCAATTACTTTATAATTTGTGCCCGGACCATATCGTAAGTTCAAATTGGAAGATGTATATCGGATTCCAATTTGAGCATTTGATATGGTTGTGATGAAAAGGCTGATTAATAGAAAAAACAAACGTCTCATATACGATATCTCAATTTAATTATCATTGTAATATAATATATTTCTTAATACTATAATTTTACTAAATTGATCTTTGCTTAGATTTATTAAAAAATTAACATCTTCAATATTTTGGTTGTTATCTTTTAACATATTCAATATGTGTTCCATTTTATCAATCGGAGGATAACTCATCCTATTATACTCTTCAAATCTTTTTCGATAAGATCTATTCTCATCTAATAAATTATCTAATTTATCATATAGTTGATCCATCTTGTAACGGGTAGGGGTAATTTCCATTTTTGTCCAATTATCTCGAGAATCAAACTCATAAGAAACTGTACTTAAAATATCATTTTTCTTATCATAAATAGTTTTATATAATCCATTCCTATCATAGGTATATTTGTAGTTTTCGTCTTCAATTAATCTATAAAAATTATCAAATACTTTATTAGAAATACCTGGTAATACTTTATAAACAATGTTATTTTCTAAATACATTGTAGCTTCTCCCTTTTTATTATTTTTAAATTGAGCTGAATCTTGAAAATATTCTATCTTAAATATATCGTCGTGTTTATTACTCCATATATATGCTGAATCAATATATATTATATTATTAAGATTTTTTTCTATAGTCTCTAGAGTTTTGCTTTTCCCTCTTTTTTCAAATCTATATATAATCTTTCTATTTGAGAAAATTGTGTCTGGCTCTTTTATTGTCGAAAATTTTGTGATTGTTGATCCATAATATTGAAATGTCTCTTGAAGTGTATCCTTTATTTCGTGATATTCATAATAACTCTTGCTCCAATCATCCTTATCAATTCCCCATAGAGCACTAAATAATGTATATTGATTCATATTTTGAGGGAAATTATTCTCATTGTATTCATATTTATGAGTCCGAATTTTTTTCTCTTTCCAAAATAAAGAAAATTCGGACATATATCCTTGATCATTAAATGAGAGAGAAATATTAGAAAGCATAGGTGAAATATTTTTGTTATTTCCATTTCTGCAAAATCTTTCTACAGGAATAGAAAATATATCTATTTCATTCTTATAAATATAATTTGCTAATAACACAGTTTAGCTACAGGGGAAAAATCCTGCATATTTAATATATAAGGTGAAGTATAACCTTTAGGCAATATTCCACATTGAAAAGATTCTACTTGTACTTCCGCGACCTTCCCTTTCAAATTAAAGTATTGGATATGAGGAATATTTTTAAATGGGATTTGATTCTGATTTGAACAAGAAGTTAATAGAGCCCCGATAAATATCAGATAGCTACATGTTGTGGATTTTCTAGACAAATTCATAATTTTGATATTTACCCTTTCCTGTCCCCCTCCGGAAAAGATTAAACAATAAAAAGCGTGGGAACTGTACTCTGTCGCTCGTTCCACGCATCAAGGCCTTCGCATTGCCCACCACAGTAAGAACGAGCAACGGAGAAAGCCCACGCTATATTGTATTATCGCCTCCCCATGTGTTTGTCAAAAAGCACATGAGGCATTTAATACAATCACGCAGACATCTACCGTTGCTTAAGTCTTGACTGTGGTACAAAAGTTGCGAAGTTTTGATACGTCAAAACGAAAGCGTTAAGTAAACGCCTTTTATAATATGTCCGCTTCCTTTTGAGAAGCGATACAAAGGTA
>CAZWNI010000251.1:0-1969 GCA_964635385.1 uncultured Oscillospiraceae bacterium | reverse complement strand
TTGATCTTCGCCGGGGTAATCCCCCTGCTGGGCGCAGTGGTGCTGGGGATTTTGTACCTCACCATGCCCCGGTACAAAAAGGTTCAGGGGGGCTTGGACCAGGTGCTGTCCATTGTCCGGGAAAACCTCACCGGTGTGCGGGTGATCCGGGCCTTCAACAAGGAACCGGACCAGCAGACCCGGTTTGACGGGGAAAATCAGCACCTGACCAGAATGCAGATCGCCGTGGGACGGATTGCCGGGCTGATGAACCCCTTGACCTACGGTTTGATCAACCTGGCCATTGTGGTGCTTCTCTATGCAGGGGGTATCCAGATCGACGCCGGCGCTTTGACCCAGGGTCAGATCATCGCCCTGGTCAACTATATGAACCAGATTCTGGTGGAACTGGTGAAGCTGGCCAACCTGATTGTCACCATCTCCAAGGCGTTGGCCTGCGCCAACCGGGTGGCGGATATGCTGGAGGTACCCCAGGATATGGAAATGCCCCAGCGCCCGGTAACCCCCGAAAAGCTGGGTACCGTGGAATTCCAAAACGTGGGTCTCACCTACCAGGGCGCCGGGGGAGCCAGTTTAACCGGCCTTTCTTTTTCGGTACAGAAGGGCCAGACGGTGGGCATCATCGGGGGTACCGGCTCCGGCAAAACCAGCTTGATCAACTTGATTCCCCGGTTTTATGACGCCACGCAGGGCAAGGTGCTGGTGGACGGGGTGGACGTGCGGGAGCAAAATGCCGCACAGCTGCGCCAGCGCATCGGCATCGTGCCCCAAAAGGCAGTGCTGTTTACCGGCACTATCCGGGAAAACCTGGAGTGGGGCGCTTCCCATGCCAGGGAGGATCTGCTTTGGGAAGCCTTAAAGCTGGCTCAAGCGGAGGACGTGGTGAAAAACAAACCCCTGGGCCTGGAAGAAAAGGTGGAACAGGGAGGACAGAACCTGTCCGGCGGCCAGCGCCAGCGGCTGACCATTGCCCGTGCTTTGGTGAAACAGCCGGAAATTTTGATATTGGACGACTCCGCTTCCGCCTTAGACTACGCCACCGACGCCGCCCTGCGCACCGCCATTCGGGAGATGAAAAATCCCCCCACCACCTTTATCGTTTCCCAGCGGGCCAGCTCTGTGCGCCACGCCGATCTGATTCTGGTGCTGGAGGAAGGTCATGCGGCGGGGATAGGTACCCATGAGCAGCTTCTGGAAAGCTGTCCGGTGTATCAGGAGATCTATTGGTCCCAATTTGAAAAGGAGGGAACCGGCCATGGCCAATAAAAAGAAACTCAGCGCCAATCAGCGCAGCATGGCCTTAAAAGGGGTGCTGAAGCGGTTAAAGCCCTACCGGCTCTGGGTGGGGCTGAGCCTGTTCTGCGCCGCCGTCTCCACCGTGCTCACCATCTGGCTGCCTCTGCTGATAGGAGACGGGGTGGATCTGATGGTAGGCCCCGGCCAGGTGGACTTTGCCCGGCTGATCCCTCTCATTGTCTTTTTGCTGGTTGTCATTCTGCTCACCGGGGTGAGCCAGTGGCTGATGAACCTGTGCAACAACCACATCACCTACTGCGTCACCCGGGATATCCGCCGGGAAAGCATGGAAAAGATCCAATCCCTTCCCCTGTCCTACCTGGACGCCCACAGCCACGGGGACATGATCAGCCGGATCATCGCCGACGTGGATCAGTTCGCAGACGGCCTGCTCATGGGCTTCACCCAGTTGTTTACCGGTCTGCTGACCATTTTGGGCACCTTGATTTTGATGTTCTGCGTGAATGTGTGGATTTCTCTGGCGGTGGTCTGCCTCACGCCTTTGAGCTTGTTTGCCGCCTGGTTTATCGCCAAGCGCACCTACCGTAAGTTCCAGGAACAGACCCGGATACGGGGCCGCCAAACCGCTTTGGTCAATGAAATGGTGCAGAACCAGAAGGTGGTTCAGGCCTTCGGACGGGAAGAAACGGTGCAGCAGGAGTTTAACCGGATC
>CAZWNI010000250.1:0-1983 GCA_964635385.1 uncultured Oscillospiraceae bacterium | reverse complement strand
AAATAACGAACCGGAATCCGCCCGCCCAACGGCGTAGAGCCGAAGGCGGGTCAATCTGGAAACATCAAGAACCTTTTTCGACAAGCTGAAGCGAACCTTAAAGCATGATGCTTTCCGGTTCGCTTTCTCTTTTTATCCCAAAACCCGTTTCCAGATGTCCTCCGGGTCCAGGTTTGGTTGATTGACCGCCAGCAGTAGCCCGCAGTAGGCTGCCTCCGGGGTGAGCCGGTGGGAGAGGAACTTCCCGCCTCCGGCGGACAGCTCGTAGGCGGTGACATACCGGGCTTCCTTTTTCAGCTTGCTGCCCAGCAGGTAACAGGAGATGCCAATCCTCTCCATCTGTTCCAGGAAGGCGGCGGCGCCCTCTTCCCCCTCCACCGGAGCGGTGCCGGAGTGGTAGAGCCTTAGCAGCACCGCCGCCGTTTCCGGCCGGGGTTGGATCTGCCGCAGGTCCAGGCCGGGATAGCAGAGCAACTGCATCACCTTCCGGTTCAGCACCGGCAGAGCGGCACAGAGAGGGGTGTTCCACCGCAGAGGCAGCCGGGTGAGGGTAACCTTTCCTGCCGTATACTGACCGAAAGGTACGGAGGCCTGGCTGGAAAACCGGTCCAGGGCACAGTCTGCCTGGAGGATTTCTTCCCAGCCAAACACCGTCACCGCCGTTTCTCCGGGATTGCGGTAGGTGACGTATACTCCGGGGGCGCCGGTGCGGATCAGTTCCACGGCGGCCCGGAAGTTTTCCCAGCCGTTGGATTGAGGGTGTTCCAAAGGCTTGTCGGCGGCGGTGAGCACCACAGGAAGGGGCAGGTGGCTCAGCAGCAGCCCCGCCATGGCGGCGGTGTAGGACAGGGTGTCGGAACCGTGGGTAACCAGCACCCCGTCAAATCCGGACAAATCTTCGCTCAGAAGCGGCCCCAGCAGGCTCTCCCACCGCCGGGGAGAGAGGTTTTCGCTGAGGATCTGGTAGGGGGTGCGGAGGGTGAACTCCACGGCAGGGTCCACCTCTTCCCGGTAGCGGTGGCAGAGGGGCAGCGGTTTTTGAGCCAGCCGAATCCCTTCCCGGCTGGATTGGCTGGCAATGGTGCCGCCGGTGGCCAGCATTAGAATGTGCATAGGCTCCCTCCTTGGAAGGCGAAATCATTCGGAGTATACGGCGATAATTTCCCCGAAATAGCAGTGATGGTAATCCTTTTGGGGATACCAGCGTTCGTCCAGCTCCTTGGCGTCGCCGATAAAGTGGGCGGGGTCAATGTGGTAGTCGTACAGCTTTTTGCAGACCAACACCAGCCGGGCCTGCGCAAAGGCAGTGGAACCCTCCACAGCCACAGGCGTTAAGCCGGTGGCCGCCGCTTTGTCTACGTCCCGGCCGGACTTGCTGCCGCAGAGCTGCAGGGCGGGGCGCATTTCTTCGTGGAAAAAGCTGATGGTATAGAGATCGTTTTTCTCCATGAATTCATGGGTGTACCGCTGGGGGCGAATGAAGGTGTTTACCACCGGCTTGCCCCAGAAGATGCCCATGGTGCCCCAACTGGCAGTCATGGTGTTGTAGTGTTCCGGGACGCCGCTGGTGACTAAGTACCAGTCTTTTCCAATGGCGTCAAAGGGATTGAATTTCAGATCGGAAATGGAAATGGAATGCAGCATACAAATTCCTCCAAACAGTTTTTCTTTTAGTATATCACATACGCCTGGAAAATAGCATCTTTTTTTCCGCTTAGGAGAAATTCTGACCGTTGCGCTTGCGGTACTCCCACAGACTGACGCCGCAGTATTGGTGGAATTTTTGGTTGTCAAACGGAAATCGGGCGCTGTTAAACCGGAAGGCGTCTTAAAACGGCGGCATCATTTTTCCGGCTTCCGTGCCGCATTCGCTGTCAAAAGGGAATCAAACCTTTGCATTGGGCTGGGAAACGGAACGCCAAAAATGTATATTTATTGAATATATTCAAAGAACAGCCTGAAAATATTCAAAACAAGAGGAAT
>CAZWNI010000249.1:0-1984 GCA_964635385.1 uncultured Oscillospiraceae bacterium | reverse complement strand
GTCCACCCTTTGCGGCCAAAAGGCCGGCCGCAATTTCGCCCAAGGGCGAAAACCGGGTGAACTCCATCGGAAGAAAGAAGTCAGAGGGAGGCAAGAGTTCCATCTACCTCTGTTGTCTCACAACTTGGAGGGTTTTTCGACAACCTGACGGCTTGCCCAAAGCAGGCCGTTTTTCTCTGCCGAAAAGAATTTTTTGCGTTCCGGCCCGATTTCTGCTATAATGGTGAGCAGAACCAATGATTGAAAAACCCATGGGAAGTTCTTTGAACTTCTGTGGAGAAAAGGGTGCATGGAAATGCATCTGTTTGGGAGGTCAAACCAATGTCTGAACAGTACGAAAATTATGTCAGCCCCTTTTCCACCCGGTATGCGTCCAAGGAAATGCAGTACATCTTTTCTGCGGAAAAGAAGTTCACCACCTGGCGCAGGCTGTGGGTGGCGCTGGCCCGGGCGGAGCATAAGCTGGGCCTGCCGGTGACCCAGGAGCAGGTGGAGGAGCTGGAGGCCCATGTGGAGGACATCAACTTCGCCGTGGCGGAAGCCCGGGAGAAGGAGGTTCGCCACGATGTGATGAGCCACGTCTACGCCTACGGCAAGCAGTGCCCCAATGCGGCGGGCATCATTCACCTGGGCGCCACCAGCTGCTATGTGGGGGACAACACCGACGTGATCCTGATGCGGGAAGCCTTGCAGGTGGTTCGCCGCAAGCTGGTCAACGTCATCGACCTGCTGGGGAAATTTGCCCAGGAGTACAAAGCCCTGCCCTGCCTGGCCTACACCCACCTTCAGCCTGCCCAGCCCACCACCGTGGGCAAGCGTGCCACCCTGTGGTGCAACGAGCTGGTGATGGACTTGGAAGAGGTGGAGTACCGAATGAAAAACCTGAAGCTGCTGGGCAGCAAGGGAACCACCGGCACCCAGGCCAGCTTTTTGGAGCTGTTTGAAGGGGACGAGGACAAAATCAAAAAGCTGGAGCAGTACATCTGCCAGGAGATGGGCTTTGAGGGAGTGGCGCCGGTGTCCGGTCAGACCTACTCCCGGAAGGTGGACTCCCAGGTGGTCTGCACCCTGGCCGGCATCGCCCAGAGCTGCTCCAAGTTCAGCAACGATCTGCGGATTCTGCAAAACTTCAAGGAGATGGAAGAACCCTTTGAAGCCCACCAGATCGGCTCCTCCGCCATGCCCTATAAGCGCAACCCCATGCGCAGCGAGCGGATCACCAGCCTGGCACGGTACGTTATGTGCGACAGCTTAAACCCCATGTTCACCAGCGCCACCCAGTGGTTCGAGCGCACCCTGGACGACTCCGCCAACAAGCGGATCTCGGTGGCGGAAGGGTTTTTAGCGGTGGACTCCATCTTGAACATTATGCTCAACGTCTGCGACGGTTTGGTGGTGTACCCCAAGGTGGTTGCCCAGCGGCTGAACCGGGAACTGCCCTTTATGGCCACCGAGAACATTATGATGCAGGCGGTGAAGAAGGGGGGCGACCGCCAGCAGCTCCACGAACGGCTGCGGGAACACTCCATGGCCGCCGCCAAGGTGGTGAAGGAAGAAGGGGGCGAAAACGACCTCATCGACCGCATTGCAAACGACCCCGCCTTCCGGCTGACCCGCCAGGAGATCGAAGCGGTGCTGGTGCCCGAAAACTTCGTGGGCCGCAGCGTCCATCAGGTGGAGGAATTCATTGCGGAGTACGTCCAGCCCATTCGGGACGCCAATCAAGATGTGCTGAATGAAAAGGCGCAGTTGAGCGTGTAAAAAGCGCCGCAGCATGATTTGAAATCTTTTTTCAATCCCCCGGCAGTGCTGGGGGATTCAGTTTGTGGAAAAAGG
Organism: uncultured Oscillospiraceae bacterium; assembly: GCA_964635385.1. Lineage (GTDB taxonomy): Bacteria > Bacillota > Clostridia > Oscillospirales > Ruminococcaceae > Egerieicola. The sequence goes on along the minus strand of CAZWNI010000249.1, from coordinate 148 downwards.
CTCTTGATGTTTCCAGATTGACCCGCTCTCGGCTCTACGCCGTTGAGCGGGCGGATTCCGGTTTGTTATTTCCACAACTTTTTTGCAACAATGAGGCGCAAGAAAGAACTTTTGAAACAAAACAATTCCTATGCAGGGGCTTTGCCCC
>CAZWNI010000248.1:0-2007 GCA_964635385.1 uncultured Oscillospiraceae bacterium | reverse complement strand
AACGGCGTAGAGCCGAGGGCGGGTCAATCCGGAAACATCAAGAGCCTTTTTCGACAAGCTGAGGCGCTGCAATTTCTGTGATTGCAGCGCCTTTCCAAATTGCAGCTTACCTGCCCGTTTCTTGCTTTATTTCGTTTCCCTCTTGACACTTCCCCAAAACCGTGCTATCCTATCCTTGCTAAAACTTGGTGTGGATTTTTCATCAGAGTTCTGATTTTTTCGCCACGCAGTGTTCCTTTTGCCGGGAACATTGCGTGGCATTTTTGCACAAAGAATTTCACGCTTTTTGGAGGGGAAAATGACGCAAGATTTTATGAAAGAAAGGCCGGTGCTGCCTCTGCTGCTTTCCATGGCGCTGCCCAACGTGCTGTCTATGCTGGTGAATTCCCTGTACAACATTGTGGACAGCCTGTTTGTGGCGCAGATCAGCGAGGATGCCATGACCGCTCTGTCTCTGGTGTACCCGGTGCAGAATCTGATCAACGCCCTGGGAATCGGCTTCGGCATCGGCATCAACGCCGTTATCGCCATCTACCTGGGCGGGGGAAAGGAGGAACGAGCCAACCGTGCCGCCGCCCAGGGACTGCTGTTGGTGACGGTTCACGGCGTGGTCATGACCGTTGGGGGTATCCTGTTTATTCCCTGGTTTTTAAGCCTGTTCACCCAGTCCCAGACGGTGATCGACCTGGGGGTACGGTACTCCAACGTGGTGTTCCTCTTTACCCTGATGCTGGGCTTGGGAGTGGCCTTTGAAAAGATTTTCCAGGCGGTGGGACAGATGAAAACCACCATGGTGAGCTTGATGGCGGGCTGCGTGGCCAATATTATACTGGACCCCATGATGATCTTTGGCTTGGGACCTTTTCCTGCCATGGGGATCGAGGGTGCGGCGCTGGCCACCGGCATCGGGCAGACTTTGTCCTTTGTGATCTATTTGGCAGTGTACCGGGTGCGCCCCATTCGGGTGCGTCTGCATTGGCGGAATTTTCGCCTGGAAAGAAGGACGGTGGGCCGGCTTTACGCCATCGGTATTCCCGCCGCTCTGAATCTGGCTCTGCCTTCCCTGCTGATTAGCGTCCTCAACGCCATTTTGGCGGCCTATTCCCAGATGTACATCTTGATTTTAGGCATTTATTATAAGCTGCAAACCTTCCTGTATCTGCCTGCCAACGGCCTGATCCAGGGAATGCGCCCTTTGATGGGCTTTAACTTTGGGGCGGGGGAATACCGGAGGTTAAAGCAGATTTACTTCTGGGTACTCTGTATGAGCGGCGGGATCATGCTGCTTGGCGCCATTCTCTGCCTGGCAATCCCGGAAATGCTGATAAGCCTTTTTACCCAAAATCCGGAAACCATTCAGATGGGGGGACGTGCCCTGCGGATCATCAGCGCCGGATTCTTTGTTTCGGCGGTATCGGTGACTTCTTCAGGCGCCTTGGAGGGACTGGGAAAGGGACTGTCCAGTCTGGCCATCTCCCTGTCCCGGTATCTGGTGGTGATCCTTCCGGCGGCTTGGCTGCTGAGCCTGGCCTTTGGACCGGAAGGGGTGTGGCACGCCTTTTGGGTTACCGAACTGCTTTCCGCCGCCTTGTCTCTTTGGGTCTGCCGCCGGGGAATAAAGCGGCCGCAACTTTCCTGATAGAGACAAAAAGCCTTGACCGCATTTAGTGGGTCAAGGCACAGCTTGTCGAAAAAGGTTCCTGATGTTTCCGGATTGACCCGCCCTCGGCTCTACGCCGTTGGGCGGGCGGATTCCGGTTTGTTATTTCCACAACTTTTTGCAACAATAAGGCGTAAGAAAGAATTTTTGAAACAAAACAATTCCTATGCAGGGGCTTTGCCCCTTGCAACCCCAGCAGCTTTTTGTAAAAAGCTGCACCAAAAACTTTTATGTTTTACTTTTTCGACAGCCTGAACCGGAAGCAGGGCTTCCGGTCTTCTGAATCTGTTTTCTTTCTTCTGCTTCGCCGGTTCTCAGCCGGTGGTGATCCCCACCTGTTCGCAGTT
>CAZWNI010000247.1:1704-2009 GCA_964635385.1 uncultured Oscillospiraceae bacterium | reverse complement strand
ACTATACTCTTTGCAACTTCCACATTGACCTTCATATTCGCGATACAATTTTATCTCCTCCTTTTGAATCAATTATACTCAATATATTAAGTATTGTCAAGTAATTAAGCATGGTATTCTGAGTTAGGGGGTGCATTATGATTTCCTATCAACCCTTTTTCCATACATTGCTGAAAAAGAATGTGACAGAATACCATCTTATTTTTAAGGAAGGCATCTCTGCCAACACCTTACACCGAATGCATAAAGGCATGCCCATTACCACTAAAACTCTAGACACCTTATGTTTTATTTTAGACTGCCGT
>CAZWNI010000247.1:0-1694 GCA_964635385.1 uncultured Oscillospiraceae bacterium | reverse complement strand
GTATCACGATAAAAGCCGATAAGATTCTCACGCCTTGTTTTTTGATATTGCCTCTTTTTTGTCTTTCATTTATAATAAAACCAACCTATCTTTGGAGGCGATTGCATGGCTCCTGCCGCACTGCTCTTTGACTTTAACGGCACCCTGTTTTTGGACAACCTTCTCAACGACACAGCCTGGAACCGGCTGGCCCAGGCCCTCCGGGGATTTCCCTTTTCCGAGGAGGAACAGCGCCAGTACGTCCGGGGCAAGTCCAACGCCGCCGCCGTCCGGCGGATTCTGGGGGAAAACGCCTCCGACGCCGACTGCGCCAAATACAGCGAGCAAAAGGAAGAAATCTACCTTTCCCTCTGCCGAACGCTGCAAGCCCAGGGGAAGCTGTCTCTGGCTCCGGGGGCGGAGGAATTTCTGAACCGGGCCAAAACCATGGGTTATCCTGTGAACATCGCCACCAGCGCCCAGCCGGGGAATGTGGACTACTACTTTTCCGCCTTCGGCCTGGACCGGTGGTTTGACCGAAAGAAGGTGAGCTGCCTGCTTCCCGGCATTCCCGGCAAGCCCGCCCCGGACCTGTACCTGCGGGCGGCGGCAGCCATTGGAGTCCGCGCCGGGGACTGCTGGGTGCTGGAAGACGCCGCCAGCGGCATTCAGTCCGCCCAAAATGCCGGGGCCGGCCGGATCATCGCCATCGGGGAGACGGAAGAAGCCCGGAAGGTGCTGCGGGAAAACCCCCTGGTCAAGCAGGTGATTTCCGACTTCCGTGAAGTGGCGCTGCCGGAAAGGGGGGCGTCCCAATGCGGTTAAGAGACGGGGACACCCTGGTGTTTTTCGGGGACAGCATCACCCGGCGCAGCGAAATCAAGGACAACCCCGACCCCAGGGTGAAATTTTCCCTGAACTACGACGACAGCTATGTGGATCTGTTTTTGCAGCGGCTGGTGATCCACTACCCCAAGCTGAACCTGAAAACCTACAACCTGGGAGTGGGAGGAGACACCGTCAACGGCTTGATGGAGCGGTTTTGGGAGCTGGAATCCCTGAAGCCCGACTGGGTGGTGCTTTGCATCGGCCAGAACGACGCCAAAACCCTCTCCCCCGCCCAGTTTCAGGAACAGCTTTCCTATCTGCTGGAGCAGCTTGCCGATTTGGGGTGCCGGACGGTGCAGCTCACCACCACCCCCTGCCCCTACAGCCGGGAAAAGGACGAAAAGCTGCTGGTATTCGACCAAATGATCCGGCAGTTGGACGAATCCTTTTCCATTCCCTGCCTAGATGTAAAGACCCACCTGCGGCAGATCATGCTGGACAACGCCGCCGCCCCCCTGCCCGTCAACCTGTTTGCGGGAGGGTGCCACCTGTCAAAGCTGGGAAATCAGTACCTGGCGGATACGGTGTACGATTATTTTGCCGGGAAGGATTGACAAATCCCGGCAAAATGGGGTATACTTTTCCTATATCGGCTGTGATAAAGGAGGAGTACTCCCGATTTTCCGGCAAAGAGAACGCCCGGTTGGTGCAAGGGCGGGCGGAAGCGGAAGGAAGGTCGCCTTTTAGCCACCGCACTGCGGCGGACGCCCCCGTTACCGGGCAGAGAGCGCAAGGGAAACAAAAAGTTTGGATCAAACCTTAAGGTATTGCGGGGTCGAATCCCACACAGTGGATACGAATCCCACACAGTGGATACGAATCCCACA
>CAZWNI010000246.1:0-2024 GCA_964635385.1 uncultured Oscillospiraceae bacterium | reverse complement strand
CTTGGGCAGCCGCAGCCCGGCCTCCCGCATAATCTCATAGAGGAAATGGATTACCAGCGCCTCCACCATTAAAGAAAACGGGGTGGTTTCCTCCGCCGCCACAATGGAAAACAGCAGCGCATGGGGCACCAGTTCCTGATGGAAGGTGCCGATGGCTACATACAGCCCCGGCAGCAGCACCGCCAGCCCAAACGCCAGGTATTTGATCAGCCGCATTAAGGTGGCGTAGTAAGGCTTGGAGCAGTAATCGTCCATGGTCTGGAAGTTTTCACTGAACAGATACGGGACAATAAGGGCAAAGGGATTGCCGTCCACCAGCACCCCGATCCGGCCCTCGTCCAACTTGGCGCAGAGGGTGTCCGGCCGCTCGGTCTGGCCCACATTGGGAAAGAGATGGAAGCCCTTCGGCTCCAAAAAATATTGCAGGTAGCCGCTGTTCAGCACCTGGCGCAGCTTTACCTTCTTCAGCTTCTGCCGCACCTGTTCCAGCAGGGCGGGGTCGGCGGCATCCTCCAGCCACACCAGGCAGTATTCGGTGCGGGAAACGGTGCCGCACTCCTGCATCTCCATCCGAAGCTGATCCGATTTGATCCGGCGTTCCAGCAAGGACATATTCACCCGTATTGGTTCGGTAAAGGCTTCCTTACTGCCCCGTTCGTTGATCTCATTGTCCGGCTGGGAGATGCTGCGGTAGGCAAAGCCGGGCATGGTCATGGCAATGGCAATGGGATACCCGTCGATAAACAGAATCAGGTTGCCGTTGCCCATCTGCATCAGCACTTTGTCAAAGGTGGTAAGCTCAAAGATCTGGTTGGCAAACAAACTCCCCTGGCAGACAAATTCAGCAATGTCCGCCGGTGCGGCATACATACATTCGTATTTCCGGTTCAGAGCGGTGATGAGCTTGTTGTGCTGGTCTACCGCAATCATCCCTTCCCCGCCCACCGTGGCGATGTCCACTCCCCCTACCGTGAGCTGGCGAATGGCCAATGCGGCGGAGTTTCCGGTATACTGTTTTAAGGCGTCCAGGTTTTTTGTCAGGGACGTGCCGATGTGCTTGGGCAAATCCGTATTTGGCATAAATCCTCCCCCTTTGTTTCATACTAGCTAAGAAAAATTTTTCCGTTACGTTTACTATCGTTGCCGCCGGGGAGGGGTTTTATGCTTACGGTTTTGATTCGTTCGGTGGTGCTTTACTTCTGCATCATGCTTTTTATGCGAATGATGGGAAAACGGCAGTTAGGGGAATTACAGCCTGCGGAATTGGTGATCTCAGTGTTGATTTCCAACATTGTATCTCTGCCGGTGGAAGACCCCAACGTCCCTTTGCTCATGGGCATTATCCCGGTAGCGGTGCTGGTGGGGCTGGAACTGATTGTCAGTGTTTTAAGTCTGCGGTTCCGAGGTATCCGCACCCTGATGGGAGGAAATCCGGTGATGATCATCCATGATGGGATCGTCGACCAGAAAGCGCTGAAAAACCTGCGGTATTCCATTGACGACCTCATGGAAAGCCTGCGCAGTCAGGGCATCTTCGATCTAAATCAGATCCAATACGCCATTGTGGAAACCAACGGCACCGTCTCCATTCTGCCTTACGAAAAGGAGGCTCCCGTTACCCCCACACAACTGAAGCTCAACCTGGCGCCCCGGAAAGTGCCGGTGGTGGTGATCAGCGATGGAATGGTGTTGGAAGACGGGCTTCGAGGGGCCTCCATGAGCAGAAAACAGTTGAAAAAAATTCTGGAAAAGGAACACGTTTCCTTACAGGATGTGTTCCTTCTCAGCGCCGACAAAAGCCATCAGTATACCCTAATCCAAAAGGAGAATAAGAAATGAAGCGTTTGGTTGCCATTTTAGTGATCATTCTGATCTTGATTGTGCTGGGGCTGCTCTCCATTTGGCGACTGAGCCAGGATATGGATGTTTACGTTTCCCGAATCGACACCATCCAGCAATCGGTGGAACAAGAAAACCCGGACCTTGACCTGATTGTCCAAACCAGGCAGGACTGGGAGGAAGAA
>CAZWNI010000245.1:0-2040 GCA_964635385.1 uncultured Oscillospiraceae bacterium | reverse complement strand
CCGGACATTCTCATGGGCTTGAGATGGGGAAACAGGGTTTTCAGCTGGGAAAACATTTGAAACCCGCCCAAATCAATATCCGCCCAAAACAGGATTTCTGTGTCTTTCAAAGCGGCGCTGGCCAGCAGGGCAAACAACTTTCGCTTTTGGGGACTTAAAAACCCGCCGTGGTATACAGCCAATTCCCACGGCTGCCGTTCTGAAATCAGATATTCATCGTAATTGGTTCTATTTTCAATCAAAACGATCCGCCGGATTTGATCCAGGTTTAGCGTCAAAATGGAATCCACCATGGTACTCGGCAGCGCCAATCCATAAGGGACGGCGGCGTTGAAATCAATTAAGCCGTTTTCAGTTTTTACCGCAATGTTCCCTGCCATCTCATAAAGTTCCGGGCGGGCGTAAATTCCCAAAAAAGCCAACTGATCCCGTTCGCTAATATGGTTCTGTTCGCAGGCTGCCGCCAATGCCGGTTCATGGTTTCGGGCAATGCGCAAAAACGGCTCCCGAATTACACGTTCAAAGTGTTTGGTGTCGTGATAACATCGATTGCTGAAGGCCCGCATGGTGATGCTACCGCCATGAAGGCGGTGATATTCCTGAAACGATATTAAAAGTTCCTGTAAAAGAGAATCCCCTTCTTTACAAAAGGACGGCACTTTCATTCGATTGCGTGCTTCCACCAATACTTCATCCCGCCAGGCGGCGATCCATGGAACGGTGATCTCTGTTAGGCTGGTGGAAACCAGCGCCGCAACCCGATCCGCCAACACCTTGGGGTGAGTCCTGCCGGTAAGCGCATAGCTTTCCAACACACGTTCCAGGTTGAGAACAACGGCAGAAAGTACCGGACAGCCTTTGACCCATTCCAGCAAGACCAATCCTTTTTGCTCCAAATCCTGAGCTGCGGCATTATAGGCGTCTCGGACGGCGGCTTCTTCATAACGGTATTCCGGAAGTTCCTTGTTCTTCGTTCGCAGCATAATCCTGCGGGAAGAAGATCCAGGCTGAACGAGATGCTTGCTTTTTTCATACTTATCCAACAACCGGGAAAGGATAATATTTTGTTCTGTCATGAATGCAGTTCCTTCCCATAGCTCAAAATATGCATTTGATATTTTTCCTTGGTGACCAAAAGGGTGCGGTCGGCCACTGGCATAATGTCCGGGACTTTATCCGGCGGCGTACAGATAATCGCCTGCAATCCCATTTTGCGCAGCAGCCGGACACTTTCCACAATGCGGTCGCTGTCCATTTTGTTAAACGCTTCGTCAAACACGACCAAACGCGTTGTATTGCCAAAATCAGAAGTATCGTTCACCCGCTAAAATTGCGCAAAGGAAGCCAGGACGGCAATGTAAAAAGGCGTCTGGGTCTCCCCACCGGATTTGGTATTCAACGTTTGGGAAAGGAGTTGTTTTGTACCGTTTTGGTCGGTGGTTTCCAAATCAAATTTTAAGTAGGTGCGAAAATCCGTGTACCGCTGAATGTTTTCTTGAAGTTCACTCTGCTTTCTGGTATTGAACTGGGTATCGTCCGACAGAGCAATGCGGTTAAACAACTCTTCAATCAAAACACCGTATTTCTGCTGGAACGGAATGGCAAATAAACCGGTTTCTCCCTCCATCAACTCCGGCGCCATAATCATATCGTAATAGTCCCCGTAGTCCGGATTGCGGTCTACCCGAAACTGGTACCGATCCGTACCAAACTGAGCCTGGCGCAGCGCACGATTCAGGCTCTTCACCTGATCCTGTACCTGATCAATGCTGGATTTCAGCTTGGCAAGAAAATCATTGCGAAACTGTTCAATGGCGCTTTCTCGAGCTGCTTTGATTTTCTCCCGGTATTTTGGCAGCTCGCTTTCCTGCAGCAGCTTTTGCTCTTCCTCAAATTCCCGGTTATCCATTGCATCAACCTGAAACGAGCAGGGCTTGAATTTTTCGACATAATCCCGGCGAGCATCAAATAATTTTCGCTGCTTTACTTCCTGTTCATTTGCTGTGCGAAACAGTTGGTCGTTGAAGTTCTTGTAGATCA
>CAZWNI010000244.1:0-2043 GCA_964635385.1 uncultured Oscillospiraceae bacterium | reverse complement strand
ACCACCGAGGAGATTTCCTATGGCTCCATCTTTGGCAACTATGTGACTTCCGGCGCAGGCAGCGGCGTAATCATCAGCGAAGACGGCTATATTATCACCAACCAGCACGTCATCGACGGGGCAAGCCGGATCACCGTAACCACCAAAGACGGCAATTCCTACGACGCCACTTTGGTAGGGGAAAATGAAACGGCGGACATCGCCGTGGTGAAAATCGACGCCACCGGCTTGTCCCCCGCTGTCATCGGGGATTCTGACCAACTGGCTGCCGGGGATACCGCCATTGTCATCGGCAACCCCCTGGGCACCTTGGGCGGCACCGTCACCTACGGCATCATCAGCGCCACCGACCGGGAACTGGTGGTGAACGGTTCCACCAAAGACCTGATCCAGACGGACGCTTCCATCAGCCCCGGCAACTCCGGCGGTGGATTGTTTAACGGCAACGGCGAATTGGTGGGCATTGTGGAAGCAAAATCCTCCTATGACGAAGCGGAAGGCTTGGGCTTTGCCATTCCCATCAACACTGCCATGAGCGTCGCCCAAACCCTGATTGAAAATGAAGGCACCACCGTGGAACAGGCCAAACTGGGCATCACCGCTTTGACGGTGGAAAGCGACGCCATGGCGCAGCAGTACGGCTTGAGCGATGGGGCCGGGGTATACGTCTACCAGGTGGAAAGCGGCTCTGCGGCAGACAGCGCAGGCTTGCAGGTAGGGGATAAGATCAACTCCATCGATGGCACGGAAGTCTCTTCTTCCACCGAGGTCAGCGAGATCATTTCCTCCCACCAGCCCGGCGACCAGGTTACCATTAACGTCAGCCGGGGCGGCATCAGCGGCGACATTCAGGTGACCCTGGGCAGCGATTCTTCTTCCAGCACCTCCTCTTCCAGCTCCAGCGACCTTTACAGCGATTATTTCGGCAGCTACGGCGGACTGGGTTAAGGCCTCAGATAGATTGGCTTTTATGCAAGGCTTCTGAAATACAGAATGGAACCGGCTCTCTTTGATGGGGAGCCGGTTTTTCTTGACAATTCGGCGGGAATGGAGTACACTACTTACATGCTTTAACGTGATAAAGTAAAGGGGAATGACGAGATGAAAATAGCGGTCATCGGATTGGGGCTTATCGGCGGCTCCTTTTGCAAAGCCATTACAAAGTACACCGGCCACACTGCGCTGGGCTATAACCGCACCTTAGCCACCGCCCAAAAGGCATTGGCGGAAGGGAGCATTCAGCGGATCATTACCTTGGAGGAGCTGGACCAGGCAGATCTCACCATAGTTTGCCTGCATCCGGTACAGACCATTCAGTTTTTGCTGGAACACAAACAGGACTTTGCCAAAGGCAGCATTGTCATCGACGCCAGCGGGGTAAAGGAAAGTGTGCTAGATGCGGTGGATCGGCCGTTGAAGGAGGCCGGGGTGCGGTTTGTTGGCTGCCACCCGATGGCGGGCCGGGAGTATTCCGGATATGACTACACCCTGGACAGCCTGTTTATCGGCGCCAGCTTTATCCTGACCCCCACCTCCCTCACCGACCCTGCCGCTGTGGAGACGGTGGAGCAGCTGGCCAAGGAAGTGGGATTTGGCCAGACGGTGCGGGCGACCCCCCAGGAGCATGACGAAATTATTGCCGCAACCAGCCAGTTGGCCCATGTAGTGAGCAACGCCTATATCAAAAGCCCCACCCTGCAAAGGGAAGCGGGATTTTCCGCCGGCAGCTTTTTGGACCTGACCCGGGTGGCCAAACTCAACGAAGATATGTGGACCGACCTGTTTTTGATGAACCGGAAGGCATTGATCAAAGAGATTGATTATCTCCAGCAGGCCGTCGGCCAGGTGCGAAACGCCCTGGAAGCCCGGGACGGGGATACCTTAAAAGCTCTGCTCCGAGATGGGCGGCTGCGCAAGGAAGAGAGCATTGCCCGGCACGAGAAACAGGGGTAAAAACGGAATATTTTTTGAAAACGCCAGTGGAAGTCCATTGGCGTTTCAGGCTGTAGAAAAAGTAAAACATAAAAGTTTTTGGTGCAGCTT
>CAZWNI010000243.1:466-2045 GCA_964635385.1 uncultured Oscillospiraceae bacterium | reverse complement strand
TTTTTCAGGTTGTGCCCTTTCCGGGCTTTGGGTTACAATCAAATATGCGGCTATAAGCCGGGAGGTGTGCGAGATGAATAAAATGGAGACCCCGGGCAGCTTGAAGCGCTGCCGGGTGAAGGACCAATTCTGGACCCCTATCCAGGATTTGATCAGCGATACCGTGATCCCTTATCAGGAGAAAATTTTGAAGGACCAGATTCCAGGTGCGGAAAAGAGCCACGCCATTGAAAATTTCCGCATCGCCGCCGGAGAAAGCAACGGGGAGTTTTACGGCCTGGTGTTCCAGGACAGCGACGTGGCCAAATGGCTGGAAGCGGTGGCCTATTCTTTGGAGCGGAAGCCGGATAAAAAGCTGGAAGACCGGGCAGATGAGGTCATCTGCCTGATTGAAAAGGCCCAGCAGTCGGACGGTTACCTCAATACCTACTTTACCATCAAGGAGCCGGAGCATCGCTGGCAGAACCTGCAGGAATGCCACGAACTGTACTGCGCCGGCCACATGATGGAAGCGGCGGTGGCTTATTACCAGGCCACCGGCAAGGATAAGCTGTTAAAAGTAGTGTGCCAGATGGCGGATCACATCGACGCCAGGTTCGGGGAAGGGAAACAGGAAGGAATCCCCGGACACGAAGAAGTCGAACTGGCCTTGCTTCGGCTGTACCGGGCCACCGGCGAAAAGCGGTATCTGGACCTGTCCGCCTATTTCATCAACCAGCGTGGGAAAAACCCCCGTTTCTTTGAAGAGGAAGCCAAAAAGCGGGGCTGGACCCACTTCGGCATGGACCCCAAGGATACGGAGTATAACCAGAGCTGGGCTCCGGTGCGGGATCAGCAGGAAGCGGCAGGCCACAGCGTCCGTGCCATGTACCTTTATACCGCCATGGCGGACCTGGCCGGGGAAATCGGGGATCCGTCTCTGTACCGTGCCTGCCGGACCTTGTTTGAAAGCGCCGTCTACCGGCGAATGTACGTCACCGGCGGCATCGGTTCCTCCGCCCATGGGGAAGCCTTTACCCAGGACTTTGATCTCCCCAACGACACCGCCTACGCCGAAACCTGCGCCTCCATCGGCCTGGTGTTCTTTGCCCGGAAGATGCTTTCCCTGGAAGTGAAGGGGGAGTACGCCGATGTGATGGAGCGCTGTCTGTATAACGGCATTTTAAGCGGAATGCAGAAGGACGGAAGCCGGTTCTTCTACGTCAATCCTCTGGAAGCAGTGCCCGGCCTGTCCGGCAAACGGCCGGAGTACAAACACGCCCTTCCTTCCCGCCCCAAATGGTACGCCTGCGCCTGCTGTCCGCCCAACCTGGCCCGGCTGGTGGGGAGCCTGGGGAAATACGCCTGGGGGGAAAACGAAACCACGGTGTACTCCCATCTGTACTTGGGAGGCGGCTACACCGCCGCTGACGGAACCGTGATCCAGAGCCGGTCCGCTTATCCCTGGAAGGGCGAGGTAAGCTATGAGGTTCAGCCCGGCAAAACCTTCACCACCCTGGCCATTCACATTCCCGGCTGGTGCAGGGAATTTACTTTGACGGTCAATGAGAAAGAGGCGGCGGTTCCGGTGAAGGAGGGC
>CAZWNI010000243.1:0-456 GCA_964635385.1 uncultured Oscillospiraceae bacterium | reverse complement strand
TGAACCGGGATTGGAAAGAGGGGGATACCGTGGGCCTGCGCTTTTCCGTGGAGCCCCGCCGGGTGTACGCCGATCCCCGGGTTCGGGAAGATGCCGGCAAGGTCTGCCTGATGCGGGGGCCGCTGGTGTACTGCCTGGAAGAGGCGGATAATGGGAAAAATCTCTGCCGGCTGCGCCTGCCCCGCAGTGCGTCCATTGCCGCCGTCCATGAAGAGGAGGAGGGCCTCGGTTCCTATGTTTCCCTGCGGTTTACCGGCGTAAAGGAAAAGACGTTTCGGCGTCTCTATGAAGATACCCCGCCGGAAAGGGAGCCGGTGTCCGTGAAAGCGGTGCCCTATTTCCTTTGGGGCAACCGGAAGCAGGGGGCGATGCAGGTTTGGATCAACGAAGGATAAAAAAAGAGAAGCGTGCTGCCCCATACCAGTTTCGCTTCTCTTTTTTACCGGTTTCCTTTCG
>CAZWNI010000242.1:1372-2057 GCA_964635385.1 uncultured Oscillospiraceae bacterium | reverse complement strand
ATAACCTCCAGCCCCTTGTTCATCATGGTGGCGCTGTCTATGGTGATTTTTGCGCCCATATCCCAGTTTGGATGGTTTAGGGCGTCAGCGGGCCGGATATTCTGCAGCTGCTCTTTGGTTTTTCCGTAAAAGGGGCCGCCGGAAGCAGTCAAGAGGATCTTTTTAATCGGATTCTGCTGGTTGCCCTGCAAGCATTGAAAGATAGCGGAATGCTCGCTATCCACCGGAAGCAGGGCGGTATGGTGCTGCTGAATGGCTCTGGTCACCAATTTACCGCCGGTAACCAAGGTTTCCTTATTGGCCAACGCCACCTTCTTCCCTGCTTCAATGGCGCAGAGGGTGGGTGTCAGCCCGATCATGCCCACCACAGAGTTCAGCACGGTATCTGCTTCTTCCATAGAAGCCAACTCCAACAAACCTTCCATGCCGCAAACCACCTCAACGGAGGTATCCGCTAAGGCAATTTTCAGTTGAGAATACAACTCCTGATCAAAGATACAGACTTTTCGGGGAGAAAAGTCCCGGGCCTGCTGCTCCAAAAGAGAAACATTTCGTTTGGCCGCCAAGCCGCAGACAGAATACCCCTGCATTTTACACACCTGAAGGCTTTGGGTGCCGATCGAGCCGGTGGAACCCAAAACGGAAATACATTGCGTCATCTGTCAAACCTCCTTTTCCATCGACC
>CAZWNI010000242.1:0-1362 GCA_964635385.1 uncultured Oscillospiraceae bacterium | reverse complement strand
GCGGTATTCGGGGATCTGCCGAGGCCGAAGGGGTAAAATCGAAATTCCGTTTCCATATCTATGCCCTCCGGAAAAACAGCTTTCCAATCCGATGGGCATATTTCATTCTAAGCACATTATAACTGAAATCAATGGGTACTGCAAGAGTTTCTCCCCCAGCGGAAAAGCGATGTCCCCTTTGGAACCCACTCGTTCGGAAGATACTGATAAAAATAATATGCCCTCAAACAAAGAAACTTTCTCTGTTTCAGGGCATAATGTCTCGTTTTTTCAAAAAGACCTCAAGCCAGTGTTACGATGCCGCCCAATCCCAACGCCAGGCAGAGGAAGGGGGACAAAAACAGCATACTGTCAAACCGATCCAAAATACCGCCGTGTCCGGGAATCAGATTGCCGAAATCTTTAATGTTTGCATGACGCTTCATGATCGAAGCACAAAGGTCGCCGAACACCGACAGCAGCGAACCCAGCAGTCCTACCAGGACCACCAGAGGATAATTGATCTGCAACGGGACGAAGCAGGAGAAAATCCAGCTATATAGGCAAACTGCCGCAACCCCGATTACCAAACCGCCGGCCAAACCTTCCCAGGTCTTTTTGGGGCTGATTCGAGGACACATTTTGTGACGGCCAAAAGCACGGCCCACAAAATACGCACCGCCGTCGCTGAGCCAGGCACAAACAAAGGAGAACATGATGTAATACAGTCCTACCACGCCGGCCATGTCCCGAAGCAAAACCAAACTGCCGAAAGCCGCCGCCAGGAAAAAAGCGGAAACAATGGTAACGGAGAGCTGCTGAAAGTCCGCTGTCATGTGGCAAACAAAGAAAGTCCCGATTTCCACCGCCAAAAAGACCAGCAGCAGCCAGCCCAGCCAACAGCTTCGGTTCGGCGCCATCATTAACAGAGGTGCAGCAACCGTGCAAACTACCGCTGTCGCCACCATGACTTTATTCTTCACCATACCGGTACACCAAGTCATTTCGTAAGCAGCGATTCCCACGAGCAGCGCCACAGCACAGTTCAGTACCGGCGTCTGGTACAAAAACAACACCACGCAGGTAATGGGAATACCAATTAAGGCAGTGAGGATCCGCATCTTCATCGAGGCAACGCCCCCTTTTCTTTCCCGGTCAATCCGCCGAAACGGCGATTACGTTTGGAATATTCCTCCAAAGCGGCATCCAGATTTTTCTCACTGAAATCCGGCCAGAGGACGTCCATATACACAAATTCTGCATAGGCACACTGCCAAATCAGGAAATTGGACAGCCGGTGTTCCCCGCTGGGACGGATAACCAGATCCACCGGAGGCTGGCCCGCAGTATCCAGATAGCTTTCAAACACCGAAGCCGTAATTT
>CAZWNI010000241.1:0-2066 GCA_964635385.1 uncultured Oscillospiraceae bacterium | reverse complement strand
CAACTGTCATAAAAATAATCTTCCAATCCACCCAGAAACTGCGCTCCTGTATGTACCTGATGTCCAAATCCATCCACTCGTCAAAGGAGATCTCATTGCGGTTAGGCTGAATCTGCCAGTAACAGGTCAATCCCGGCGTGACATACATCCGCTGCCGCTGATAGGCAGTATACATCTCAGCTTCCCGGGGAAGGGCCGGTCTTGGGCCGACAATGCTCATATCACCCTTGAAAATATTCCAGAGCTGGGGCAGCTCGTCAATCCCGGTCTTTCGGATGAATCGTCCCACCCGGGTAATCCTGGGGTCGTTCTTTATTTTGAACACAGGGCCGTCCATCTCGTTTTTCTCCAACAGTTCATCCAAATGCTCTTCCGCACCGACATGCATGCTGCGGAATTTGTAGAGCCGGAATGGTTTTCCATCCCGCCCGCAGCGGATTTGCGAAAAAATGGGCCTGCCGTGAGGATCATCCAAATAAATCAGCAGTGCAACCAGAAGCATAAACGGGAACAATACGACCAGTGCCAGTGCAGAGAAAAAGATGTCCTGTGCGCGCCTGAGTACCCAATATCCGCGTTTTCTGCTCAGTTGCTCCGCCCGATTCAATACGACCATTTCAGATCCCGCCCTTTAACACAGTCCACCTCCCAAGCACCTACGCTCTTACCATGTGGATCTTGCTCAATGTTAATTTTCCAATGCTTTGCAGACAACCGTCAGAATTTCCTGATGAATGTCCTCCACTTGTCTCATGACGCCGCCGTCCATACACTGCACCCGTTCCCATCCCAGCCGGCCGGCGCAAAATTCCGCCGCCTTTTGGGAACGGGTAATGTACTCCAAATCGCGCTCGTGAATGTCTTTCTTTCTCTCATCGCCGTGGTAGCGGCCGCTTAACAGCTTCTGGCTGACGCCGGTGTCTGCCCGAAGATAAAGCACCAGGTCTGGCCCAGGAATCCCCAGAAGCCGGTATTCAAAGTCAAAGAGCCAGTCCAAAAAACCGCTCCACTGTTCCTCCGGGAGTTTGGAACATTGATGGACGGCGTTGGAGGTGGTGTAGCGATCGGCAATGACGATGCCTCCCTGCTCGTAAAAAGCACCCCAATCCTTTTTATAGCTGGCATAGCGGTCCACGGCGAAGAAGCTGGAGGCCGCATAGGCGTTGACATCACCTGGGTTCCTCCCAAATGCCCCGGACAGGTACATCTTCACCAGCGCGGAGGAGTCGCTTTCGTAATCAGGAAAGGAGATCTTCCTCACCTGCCTGCCGTCCCGCGCCAAAGCTCCAGCCAACATTCCCGCCTGGGTCGCCTTGCCGCTGCCGTCCAGCCCCTCTATGACGATCAGCTTACCACTCATATATGTGCCACTCTCATTTCCATCCGTTGTTAGCTGCCCTACGCGATGGGGCAAGCGGTTGCTCCACAGGAAGGTTGTCCGATAACTGCCTGGATTCCGCCGCCGGCGTCCCTATCGCCTTATATCAGGCCGCACGAAGAAAAAACTCAAACATTCCGGCATCGGAATGCAGCCATTACAACGTGTCGTGTCCGCATCGGAAAGACAGCCCTCCTCATTCATTTTTATTATATTATCTTTTCCATTAAATATCAATCTACAATTCGGTGCAAATCTTTCCCGCAGGCTCCCGTCTTTCATGCTTTTTGCACAGATTCCTGCGGTTTTCGATTGCATTCGCCTGCTAGACCCTGCGCGCTCATCTCTCCCTTGCCTGTTCCTGTCATTTAAGCAGGCTTTTATGGACTTTTAGAACAAGACAGCGCCTCCTCAGTTTGACAGGCGGAGTGCGCTCGTCCACATCGCCGCCCTGCCGGTGATTTTCTCAAAAGTGCCGCCCTTTGATCCGCACTTTTCCGGTTTTCCTCATCACAACGCCGTCAAACCTGCGGTTTTTTCGCACTTTTACAAGAAAAGACATTGCAGCTCCCTCCCGTTCTATGGTATACTGGGGAGAAAAATCATCCGGGAAACGTCACCGACCGGGTTTTCCCCTGAATGGAGGTATATCAATGTTGAAACATCTCAACTCCGGCGCTTACTTTGT
>CAZWNI010000240.1:0-2076 GCA_964635385.1 uncultured Oscillospiraceae bacterium | reverse complement strand
GCTCAGCACGATAGAACCTTCAGGGGTAACGGTTTCCGCTGCGCTAACCGACATCAACGCCGAAGCCGCCACCGTGGTAGCCATGCACAGAGACGTCAATGCTGCCAAAAGTTTTTTTGCGAGTTTGGACTTGATCATCTTGTTCATCCTTTACAAACAAATTTATAATTGCCGGTTCCCGACGGCAGCCCCAAAAGAGCTGCGCCAAAACCCTGCATTACATTTACTGTTATTATACCGTTAGTTTGTGGAATTGTCAACAATTTTCGGTCAGATAATTGCAGTTTATTTGTTAAAATAATCCTTTTTTATAGGGAATTACCAAAACAAAGCCTTGTGTTTTGTGCGATTCGGCAAAGATGTTTTTCTTTAAGAAGCCGATACCCGATATTGAACCAAGGTCATCACGTCCAAAACATCTACACAGCCGTCTCCCTGATAGTCCAGATAAACCCCTTCCGGGAATTCTTCGTCCACAATGTACTGGGCCAAAGCCATGATGTCCAGCAAATCAATGCTTTCATCTGGTACCCCATCTTCTCCCGTCAGGTCTCCGGTCAGGAAGGTCACCTCATCAATCTCGTCCCCGCAGTTGGAGCAGCGGAGGGTGCCGGTGCTTGCCTGTCCGAGTACAGGCTGGGGATCGTAATACCAGCAGTAGTCATGACGGCACATCACTTCGTACTGGATCTCCCAGGCTTGGGCATAGGCTTCCGCTGCGCTCCCCAGGTAGACTTCCAGCACCAAATCCGAGCTGCATCCGGAAAAAATCCCTTCTCCCAGATAGGTAACCGAGTCGGAAAGGAAGACTCTGAGCAAGCTACTTTGGCCGGCAAACACCTGGCTGCCCAGCCACTGCACCGAATCCCCCACTTCCACCCGCAGCAGGTTGGAAGCCGAAAGATAATTGCTGCTAAAAGCTTGGTTCGCCACCGCAGTGACCCCCTCATCCAGCACCAGAGTAGAGGGAACTTCTCCTTTCCAGCCCAGTGCGGTATAGCCTAACAGCACCAAACCATCTGGCTGTGCTTCCCACCACGCAGTGTTCCGCAGGATACTTTCCCCGACCTGCAACACCTCCGGCACTTCCTGGGAAAACTGGATCTGACTTAAGTTTGTGCAGAGAAGAAAGGCGCTATCTTCAATGTACTCCAAGGTGGAAGGAAGAGTAACCTGCTCTAACGTTTGATTTAAGGCAAAGGCCGCCGGACCGATGCCCACCACCGGCTGTCCATCCAGGGTTTCCGGAATGGTCACCTGGGCGTCGCTTCCAGAATAGCCGGTAATCTCTACCCCGTTTTCGGTAATCTGATATTCAAAGTCCCCCTGGGTCAGTTCCTGGGCCAGCACCGGCTGTCCCATACACAGCAGTGAGACGGCCAACACCATAGCCATGGCCAAACCTGCCCAGCGACGGAATCCTATCTGCAACTTGGTTGATTTCATGCAATTCCTCCTAGTGCCAAATTTCATCTTCCGGCTTACCCCGCCGAATCCAACAATACAAGGGAGCCAAGAACCTGACCAACACCCCGGCCGCCACCAACCCCAGCAAAAGCCAAAGCCAGCCTTCCAGCCCGGTACCCCAGGACCGGAGCCAGAAACTTCCGGTCCAGCCCCAAAGCAGACAGGCCTTCCAGGCGCAGACAGCAAACCGAATGGCCCGCTGCCCCGATGCTTGAGCGGAATCCGGCAGTTTGGACAACCTCTTTTCTGCAAAATAGTCCGGGCGCAGTGCTACCCATCCCAAAAACAAGTACAAAGCCGCCATTCCAACTGTCACCGCCCAGAGCCGTTCCCAGGCGCCGTTTCCGGAAAACAAGCCGGTTTGCGCCGTGTAACCCAAAAAGACGCCCCAGGACGCCAGCGCCAACAAGCTCAAACTTTCCGGCAGCACCCAGAACCGGCGGCAGCGGGCCATAGCCATCCCCCTAACATTATTATTCTTTTTCAGTATACCGGCAAACGGGAAAAATAGCAAGCCACAAAAAAAGAAACACAGAAATTTCCAAATTTCTTCAGGCTGTTGAAAAAGTAAAGTTTAGGTCAGAAACACGCCGGAGGCTTGTTTCGTCT
>CAZWNI010000239.1:0-2128 GCA_964635385.1 uncultured Oscillospiraceae bacterium | reverse complement strand
CGGTGGTGGAGTAGCGCACATGGCCCACCGCTATATTGCCGGGGCCGAGCTGCTCCAGCCGTTCCTTGTTAAACACATCCGGCACCAGGCCCACGTCGGTGTGGGTCTTCATCACGCCTTGGTCGTTGACGGCAATGCCGCAGCTTTCCTGGCCCCGATGCTGGAGGGCGTACAGTCCGAAGTACACCGAGTTGGCGATTTTGGTGGTTTTCGGCTCATAGATGCCGAACACACCGCATTCTTCATGAATGGAATCAAACATAGCTTCTTTCCTTGTCAAAAAAGAGATTCATTCTTCCGTCAATACAAAAGCTCAGTCTTCGGGAACTTCCCCCATCAACCGGCGCATGACCTCTTTGTAGGCGTCTTCTTCGCCGCCCATGTCCCGGCGGAACCGGTCCTTGTCCAGCTTTTCCTTGGTGTCGCAGTCCCACAGCCGGCAGGTGTCGGGGCTGATTTCGTCGGCCAGCACAATGGTGCCGTCGCTGAGGCGGCCGAACTCAATTTTGAAGTCCACCAAATCCAGGTTCAAGGTCTTGAGGTACTTCACCATGAAATCGTTGACGGCAAAGGCGTACTTGGCAATGGTGTCCATCTCTTCCTTGGTGCACCATTCCATGGCCAGGATATGGTATTCATTGACCATGGGGTCGCCCAGATCGTCGTCCTTGTAGCAGTACTCCAATACAGGGCGCTTTAATGCAGTGCCTTCCGGCAATCCCAGCCGCTTGGACAGGCTGCCTGCGGCGATGTTGCGGACGATGACCTCCAGAGGAACGATAGTGACCCGCTTGACCACAGTTTCCCGGTCGGAGATTTCCTCCACATAGTGGGTGGGAACGCCTTCCTTTTCCAGCATCTTCATCATATAGTTGCTCATGCGGTTGTTGATGATGCCTTTGTCGTGGATGGTGCCCTTCTTGGCGCCGTTGCCGGCGGTGGCATCGTCCTTGTAATCCACAATCAACAGGTTGGGATCTTCCGTCTCCCAGACTTTTTTGGCTTTTCCTTCATAGAGCTGCTTGGTTTTAATCATGGTCAGTCATCCTTTCTTATTATGATCCAAATTCAAAGATGGAATGGTTTTTTAGTAAGCGGCGGACACTTTTTCGTCCTTTTCCAGCACCGACTGGGTCATCTTGGCCCGCATTGCCTTCAGCTTTTCTTCCAGGGCAGGCTCGCTGATGGAGAGGATTTCTGCGGCCAGAATGGCGGCATTGGCGGCGCCGTCGATGGCTACGCTGGCCACCGGGATGCCGGAAGGCATCTGCACCGTGGAGAGCAGGGCGTCCATGCCGTCCAGGGTGGAGGATTTAATGGGTACGCCGATGATGGGCAGGGTGGTGTAGGCGGCCAGCACACCGCCCAGATGAGCGGCCTTGCCGGCGCAGGAGATAATCACTCCAAAATCTTTTTCCCGGGCGGAACCGGCAAATTCAGCGGCCTGCACCGGAGTGCGGTGGGCGCTGAGCACATGGACTTCCACCGGGATCTCAAATTCCTTGAGCTGGTTGATGCATTTTTCCACCACGGGCAGATCGCTGTCGCTTCCCATGATAACTGCCACTTTTTTCATAATAGATTCCAACATCCTTTCTCTGTTTGGGTTTTGTTCGGATGGGATAAGAAAAAGCCATAGGGTTTCCGTTGGGGAGAGCCTATAGCTTTATTGATGCGCAGCCCGGGGAAAAGGGTAGGCTGGTGCTGGGCAGCGCTAAGGTTTTCAACTTCATCTGCTTCATTCCAGACGCTCCTTTCCTCCCCGGCCCTTGGGCCTGAACAAAAACAAATCCATCTCTAGTTTACCTGAAATGCGGCGTTTTTGCAATACTTGTTTCGGAAAAAAATAGACGGAAAAATTAACCTTTCTGTAGAATTTTACAAAAGTCGTGGGTAAAGTCAATGATTCCCCGTCAGAATGGCTGGGATTTGGCAGGGTTTCTGCCGTTTTTTGGAAAAAACAACTATTTTTCGGTGTGAAATCACAAAAAATACCATTTTATTTTAGAAACCAAAAGGAGCTTTGAAAAGGGAAATCCTCCTTGCGATTGGAAAAAGCAAAGTTCTCCGGCAAAAGGCAAAGGAGCATAAAGAAGTATTGCAAAAATACTGACCTATGCCAAGTGAA
>CAZWNI010000238.1:0-2130 GCA_964635385.1 uncultured Oscillospiraceae bacterium | reverse complement strand
CTGGGTGCTGGCTCCCGGAGAATCTTTCACCACCCCGGAAGGGGTGCTGGCCTACACCCAGTCCGGCTTAAATGCCCTGAGCCAGACCTATCATGCCCTTTACCGCTCCCGGCTGGCACGGGGGGAGTGGCGGGATAAGCCCCGGCCGGTGCTGCTCAACAGTTGGGAAGCCTTTTACATGGACTTTGACCAAAAGGACCTGCTCCGCCTGGCTCAGTCCGCCGCCCAACTGGGGGTGGAGCTGTTTGTACTGGACGACGGCTGGTTCGGCCGCAGCCGAGATGACGACCGCACCGGCCTGGGAGACTGGTTCCCCAACCTCAAAAAGCTCCCTGGCGGCATTGCCGGACTGTCCGATGAGGTACACCGGCTGGGGCTGCTCTTCGGGCTGTGGTTCGAGCCGGAGATGGTCAACGAGGATTCTCAGCTGTACCGGGCCCACCCCGATTGGGTGGTTCAGACTCCCGGCCGGGTGCGGGGCGTGGGACGGAACCAGTATGTGCTGGACTTTTCCCGGCAGGAGGTGGTGGACAACCTCTATGGACAGATGGAGCAGGTGCTGGCCCAGGGGAAGGTGGACTATGTGAAGTGGGACATGAACCGCTGCATCACCCAGCCCTACAGCGCCGCCCTGCCCCCTCACCGGCAGGGGGAATTTTACCATCGGTACATCTTGGGGGTATACTCCCTCTATCAGCGGCTGATAGACCGCTTCCCCCATATCCTCTTTGAGTCCTGCGCCAGCGGGGGGAACCGGTTCGACCCCGGCATGCTGTACTACGCCCCCCAAACCTGGTGCAGCGACAACACCGACGCCGTTGCCCGGCTGCAAATCCAGTACGGCACCAGCTATTGCTATCCCGTTTCCAGTATGGGCAGCCATGTTTCCGCCTGCCCCAACCATCAGGTGTTCCGCACCACCCCCCTGGATACCCGCTTTGGAGTGGCTGTGTTCGGAGCCTTTGGGTACGAGCTGGACGTGACCAGGCTGTCCCAGGAGCAGCGGGAGGAAATCAAACAGCAGATCGCCTTTTTCAAGCGGCACCGCAGCCTGCTGCAATTTGGAACCTTTTACCGGCTGAAAAGCCCCTTTGCGGGGAATGTGGCGGGCTTGATGGTGGTAAGCGAGGACAAAACCCAGGCCATTGCCCTGGAATGCAAGATTCTCGCCCAGGCCAACGCCCCCTGCCGCCGGCTGAAGCTGGCGGGACTGGACCCCCACGCCCTTTATGCCGTCAATGGGCAGAATCCCCGGTACGGGGACGAGCTGATGCAGGCGGGGCTGACCACCACCGACTCCACCTCCGGCTGGTCCGGCCAGCCGGAACCGCCCCAGGGGGATTTTTCCTGCCGGCTGTTTTACCTGGAGGCGGAATCATGAGTCCCAGGCAGTACGGAAAACCTCAGCGGAAAACCATCTCCCTGCTGGGGGAGCGGGTAAGCTATACCCTGACCCGGAAGGCGGTGAAAAACCTGAACCTGCGCATCAGCCGGGAGGGGGAGGTGCGCCTTTCCATTCCCAGGTGGGTGAGCCAGGCTCAGGCGGAGGAGTTTTTGCAGGCCAAGGCGGAATTTGTTTTGGCGGCTTTGGAAAAAGCGAAGAACAGGCAGCACCTTCATGAACTGACTCTCCCGAAAGAATCGGGAAGTCAGGTTGCAGTTTGGGGCGTTCCTTTGACCTTGTGCCGGCTGGAAGGGAAACCGGAAGTATACCGGCAAGACGAGATGCTTTTGGTGCGCACGAAAACTCCGGAAGGAGTGGAATCCGCTTGGCGGAAGTTTTGCAAACAGGAATGCCAGAAAAAAGCGGAGGAATTTTTGCCGAAAGTCATGAAAGGGTTTGAGGATTCGATTCTTTTCCCGCCGGAACTTCGCTACCGCCGAATGACCTCCCGCTGGGGAAGCTGCAACACCAAGACCCGGCAGATCACCCTGAACACCCGGCTGGCGGAGTACCCCCAAACCGCCCTGCTGGCGGTGCTGTACCACGAAGTCACCCACCTTCTCTGCCCCGACCACTCCCAGGCGTTCTACCGGCAGCTGCTCCGGCGCTGCCCCAAGTATCGGGAATGGACGGAGGTTTTGAAATAATTTATGCTTTTGGAGACACTTTGCCGGAAAGTGTCTCCG
>CAZWNI010000237.1:0-2134 GCA_964635385.1 uncultured Oscillospiraceae bacterium | reverse complement strand
AACGGCGTAGAGCCGAAGGCGGGTCAATTCGGAAACATCAAGAACCTTTTTCGACAAGCTGAAAGGACACAGCCCGAAACTGTGTCCTTTTTCTTTGGAGAATATTGTTTTTTCAGAACCGGAAATCCCGTTCCCCCATTTTGATGTGCTGGATGTGATCCAAAGCGATTTGGCGAACCTTTTCCTTGGGGATGTTGTCCATCTCCCGGAGGATCAGTTCTTCTCCAAGGGCTTTGGTGTCCGGGGAAGCGTAGTCTTCCAGGTATTCCTGCAAGGTCATCAGGGCATTGGGATGACAGCAGTTCTGGATCTGTCCCGCTTTGCACAGGCTCATGAACCGGTCGCCGGTGCGGCCTTCCCGGTAGCAGGCAGTGCAGAAGGAGGGGATGTAGCCAAGCCGCATCAGCCAGTTCACCACTTGGTCCAGGGTACGGTTGTCGGAGACTTCAAATTGGGAGGAATCCTCCTCTTCCGGTTCCGGCTCGCAGTAGCCCCCTACGCTGGTGCGGCTTCCACCGGAGATCTGGCTGATGCCCAGTCCCAGCACCCGTTCCCGGCATTTCTGGTTTTCCCGGGTGGAGACGATCATGCCGGTGTAGGGCACGGCAATGCGAATGCAGGCCACAATTTTAGCAAAGGTGTCGTCGTCAATGCCGTTGTCAAAGGTGGAGGGGTCGATGTCGTCCGCCCGGCGGATCCGGGGCACGCTGATAGTGTGGGGGCCAACGCCGTGAACTGCTTCCAGGTGTTCGGCGTGCATCAGCAGCCCGGCAAATTCATACCGGTACAGTTCCAGACCAAACAGCACTCCCAGCCCCACATCGTCGATGCCCCCTTCCATGGCACGGTCCATGGCTTCGGTGTGGTAGGCATAGTTGTGTTTGGGTCCCACGGGATGCAGCTTTTCGTAGCTTTCCTTGTGGTAGGTCTCCTGGAACAGGATGTAGGTGCCGATGCCGGCTTCCTTGAGCTTGCGGTAGTTTTCCACCGTGGTGGCGGCAATGTTTACGTTTACCCGGCGGATGGCTCCGTTTTTGTGCTTGATGGAATAGATGGTTTTGATGGACTCCAGCACATACTCAATGGGATTGTTCACCGGATCTTCTCCGGTTTCCAGCGCCAGCCGCTTGTGGCCCATATCCTGCAAGGCGATGACTTCCTTGCGGATCTCCTCCTGGGTCAGCTTTTTCCGAGGGATATGGTGGTTTTGATGATGGTAGGGACAGTAGACACAGCCGTTGACGCAGTAGTTGGACAGGTATAAGGGGGCGAACATGACGATCCGGTTGCCGTAGAAATCCAGCTTGATCTGTTTGGCTAATTCTTCGATTTCCTTGTTCTTTTCCGGAATATCGCAGTCCAACAGCACGGCGGCTTCCCGGTGGGAGAGGCCTTTGCGCAGACGGGCTTTGTTTAAGATTTCGTCAATGAGGGCTTGGTCGTGTTTGTGGGCGGCGGCGTACTCCAGGGTGTCCAAAATTTCCTGGTGGTCGATAAATTCTTCCGCTTTCATGGAGTTTGGATTGTACATAGCGCTTCCTATCCTTCCTTTTTATGCTTTGGTGTAGATCACTTTGGAGCTGACGCCGTTTAACTGTCCCAGCTTGCCGGACAGGGTGCTGATGGCGTCCTGGGGGGCGTCCACGGCGATGCTGATGATGGAGACGCCCCGCTCCCGATGGGGAATGCCCATCCGTCCGATGATGTACTGCTCCCATTGGTGGAGCAGGGAATTGATCTTTTCTACCGAATCCTTGTTTTCCACCAGGATTCCGATGAGGGCTACCCGCTGTTCCATAGTTTTGCTCCCTTCCCTGCGCAAAAAAAGCCGCACCCCAAGGGCACGGACAAAACCAAGCAATGCAGATTCTGGTCTCGCTGTGCAGATGGGGAATTCCCGCTCTTTGCAGAAAGAATAAACGATAGGGTTTGGAGAAAGAGTCCTCTCACTCCGCACCGGACAAGATTTAGTATACTCCATTGCCCGGGAAATTGCAACCGGCTTTGCCGGGACAGGGAAAGTTTGACAAAACAAAAACCCTCAGCCAATGGCTGAGGGCTCTGCGTCGCTTGTCACGACGTGGTGAAGACGAGTGGACTTGAACCACCGACCCCCTGCATGTCAAGCAGGTAC
>CAZWNI010000236.1:0-2170 GCA_964635385.1 uncultured Oscillospiraceae bacterium | reverse complement strand
GGATGGCCTTAAACGGTTGGATCGATGTGGGAGGCCTGGCCAGCTACCTGGTATTTGTCCGCCAGGCAGCAGCTCCCATCAACCAATTCACCCAGCAAAGCAACTTCCTGCTGGCCGCCCTGGCCGGTGCGGAACGGGTATTCCGGGTGATGGATCAGCGTCCGGAGCGGGATAAAGGCACGGTAACGCTGGTGCAGAACCCCCAGGGCTGGGCCTGGAAAACAGAAAACGGCAGCACCGTCCCGCTGCGGGGGCATGTGCGCCTGGAAGATGTGAGCTTTGGGTATAACCCCGGCCGGCTGATTCTCCAACACATCAGCCTGTATGCCAAACCCGGACAGAAGATTGCCTTCGTAGGCTCCACCGGCGCGGGAAAGACCACCATCACCAACCTGATCAACCGTTTTTACGACGTGCAGCAGGGAAGAATTGTTTACGACGGTTTTGACGTCCGGGAAATGAAGAAGGAATCTCTCCGCCGCAGCTTGGGCATGGTGCTTCAGGACACCCACCTGTTTACCGGCACCATTGCCGACAACATACGATTCGGAAAGCTGGACGCCACCCAGGAGGAAATCGAGGCCGCCGCCAAAATCGCCAATGCGGACTCCTTTATCCGCCGCCTGCCCCAGGGGTATGAGACTATGGTGCGTGCCGATGGAGCCAACCTGTCTCAGGGCCAGCGGCAGCTTTTGGCCATCGCCCGGGCGGCGGTGGCGGATCCGCCGGTGCTGGTTTTGGACGAAGCCACTTCTTCCATTGACACCCGCACCGAAGCCCTGATCGAAAAGGGAATGGACCGTCTGATGGAAGGACGGACGGTGTTTGTCATCGCCCACCGCCTCAGCACAGTGCGAAACGCTGACGCCATTATGGTGCTGGAACAGGGCCGGATTGTGGAGCGGGGCAGCCATCAGGAACTGCTGGCCCAAAAGGGCGTGTACTACCGGCTTTACACCGGGATGCTGGAACTGAGTTGATTTGGAAAGGGGAAGTTGAATATGAATGTCACCCATCTCTCGTTGCCGGAAGTGATGCTGATCCAACCGGAGCTTCACCCGGATCACCGGGGGCATTTGGCGGTGCCCTTTTCTGTTGCCGACTATGAACAGGCGGGAATCTCCTTTTCCCTGCGGCAGATCAATCAAGGCTACAGCAAAAAAGCCTGCACCATTCGAGGATTGCACTATCAGCAGCCGCCCCATGAACAGGCCAAACTGGTCAGCGCCAACCACGGCTCCTTCTTTTCCGTGGCGGTAGATATCCGCAAGGACAGTCCCACCTTCGGAAAGTGGTGCGGAGCGGTGCTGAGCTTTGAGAATCAAATGCTGATGTACCTTCCCAGAGGATTCGCGCATGGATATTTGACTTTGGAACCGGACACGGTACTGCAATACTGTGTGGACAACGATTTCTGCGGCCCGGCGGCCAAAGCCCTGCGCTTTGACGATCCGGACATCGGCGTTGCTTGGCCGGTAAAACCGGATGAAACCACCTTGACGGACAAGGACAGAAATGCTACACTGTTACAGGACTATTCATGACAGTTTTTCTCTTTACATATATTGAAAAAAGAATTCAGAAAAGGATTGGTGGAAGATTATGGGCAAGTATTTCGGCACAGACGGCTTTCGCGGTGAAGCCAACGTCGCATTGACCTACGATCATGCAGTGAAGATCGGCCGGTTTTTGGGCTGGTATTATGGAGTCAACCGAGACAAAAAATGTCAAATCGTCATTGGCAAGGACACCCGGCGTTCTTCTTATATGTTTGAATATGCCTTGGCGGCAGGGCTGACCGCTTCCGGGGCAGACGCTTATTTGATGCATGTTACCACCACTCCCAGCGTGTCCTATGTGACCCGCACCGACAGCTTTGACTGCGGCATTATGATCTCCGCCAGCCACAACCCCTATTACGACAATGGCATCAAGCTGCTCAACGAAAAAGGGGAAAAGATGGATGAGGAAACCATCTTGAAAATTGAAGATTACCTGGACGGCAAAATCCCGGAACCTCCTTTGGCTAAGCGGGGGGAGATCGGCTGCACCGTGGACTATATTGCAGGCCGGAACCGGTATGTAGGCTATCTGATTTCCCTGGCTATCCATTCTTTCCGGGGTAAACGGGTGGGATTGGACTGCGCCAACGGCAGTTCCTGGCAGATTG
>CAZWNI010000235.1:0-2202 GCA_964635385.1 uncultured Oscillospiraceae bacterium | reverse complement strand
TGTTTGAAATGAATATGCGTGATGTGTCCGACATCATTCAGCGTGGCGGCACCGTCCTGTATACGGCCCGCTGTCTGGAATTTAAGGAGCAGGCGGGCGTTTTGAAAGCCAAAGAAACCTGTGATAGATTGGGGATCAACGGCGTGGTGGTTGTCGGGGGGGACGGTTCCTTCCGGGGAGCCTCCGACCTGTCCAAAGCAGGGGTGCCCTGCATCGGCCTGCCCGGCACCATCGACAACGACATTTCCTGCACCGATTATACCATCGGTTACGATACCGCCATGAACACCGTCTGTGAAATGGTGGATAAACTCCGGGATACCGCCCAGTCCCATGACCGTTGCAGCGTGGTGGAAGTGATGGGCCGCCGGGCAGGCTATATCGCCCTGAACACCGGCGTTGCCTGCGGCGCCACCTTCATTCTGGTGCCGGAGCTGGATATAGATGAAAACGAGATCATCGACAAAATCATGGCCGCCCAAAAGCTGGGCAAGCACCATTTCATCATTATGGTAGCGGAAGGGGTAGGCAACTCCGAAGCCCTGGCCAAGCGGATTGAGGACGCCACCGGAGTGGAATCCAGAGCTACCATTTTGGGCCATGTGCAGCGGGGCGGCAACCCCACCGTCCGGGACCGTGTGGCGGCCACCCGTCTGGCTTACCGTGCCGTGGAGCTGCTGGAACAGGGCATCGGCGACCGTGTGGTGGGCTTCCAAAAAGGCGATGTGGTGGACTACGACATTCACGAAGGACTGGCCATGCGCAAGCAGTTCCCGGTGGATTTGTACCGCATTGCCAATGAAGTCAGCTTCTAAGCTGGAAATGGATATAATAATGATGGATTTGGAAAAACGTCTCCTTTGGGGGCGTTTTTCTTTGGAAAGGGGAATGATTTTATGCCTGGCCTTGCGGATTACCTTTCCTGGCGGGGGGATCTGAGCTTTGCCCAGGATCCTTTCGGCCCGGTGGACGGGCTGCTGCTCAGTGCGTTGGCGTACCATCACTTTGCACAATATGCGGACCCTCCTTTGGGAGTCGGAGTGCCTTTTCATAAAGTGGCGCAACAGATTTTAGCCCAGACCCCGGAACGGCTGAGGGTGTTTGCATCTGGCAAACGAGATGCCGAGCTGCTCCGGCAGACTGCCAATTCTCCCCGGTACCGGGATCAGCTGCTTTGGGCCTCCCGGGAAGTGCTGGATGTGAACCGTCAGATTCAGTTTGCCGCCATCACCCTTCAGTTGGATTACGGGGCGGCGGTGGTGTTTCGTGGCACTGACAATACCCTGGTGGGCTGGAAGGAAGATTTCAATCTGGGCTTTTTGGATACCATTCCCGGACAATGGCTGGCCAGGGACTACTTGGAGCAGATTGCCGCCTGTCTTCCGGGACCTCTTTGGGTCTGCGGACACTCCAAAGGAGGGAACCTGGCGGTGTTTGCCGCTGCCCAAGCGTCTTTGGCGGTGCAGAATCGGATTGTGGCGGTGTATAACCAGGACGGCCCCGGTTTCAGCCGGTCGGTGGTGGAACAGCCGGGGTATCAGGCCATTCTTCCCAAAATCGAAACTTTTGTCCCCCAGTTTTCGGTGTTTGGAATGCTGCTGGAACATGAAGAACCTTATATCGTGGTGAAAAGCCGGGGCGTGGGAATGATGCAGCACGACCCTTATGCCTGGGAGATCCAGGGCAATGATTTTATCCGCCTTCAGCAGGTGAGCAACGCCAGCCGGGTGATTGACTCCGCCATGCGCCGGTGGCTGGCCGGGCTTACCCCTCAGCAGAGGGAGGAGTTTGTGGACGAGTTGTATCAGCTGCTGGCCGCTTCCAATGCCAAAACCTTGGAGGAATTGGCCAATCCCAAAAAGATGATAGCGATCTGGCGGCAGTACGCCCAAAAGGATAAGCAAAAGCGTAAACAGATGAGCCTGATACTCCGCCGGCTTGCCCGTTCTGCGGCATGGGCTGTGCGGGAGCAGAGTAAACAGAACCATCTTAAGCTGCCGGAAAGATAACGTCTTTCAGCTTTCTGTTTTGCATTTTGCCTGCGCCTGTGTTATAATGATTGGCAAAGCCAATTATTCAGGCTGTAGAAAAAGTGAAGTTTAGGTCAGAAACACGCCGAAGGCTTGTTTCGCCTTTCTTAAAGGCTTGTGGGGGTACGAACCCCACGCAGTGGGTTCTGGGGCAAAGCCCCCGCAATGGAAA
>CAZWNI010000234.1:1138-2222 GCA_964635385.1 uncultured Oscillospiraceae bacterium | reverse complement strand
GCTTTTTGTAAAAAGCTGCACCAAAAACTTTTATGTTTTACTTTTTCTACAGCCTAAGAGCGTGCATCAAGCACGCTCTCAAGAAATTTATTTAGACTCGTTCCATAATTTCCCCGATGGTGATTTCCGGATCTTCCACGGCGGTGAACAGAATCCGCATCAGGTAGTAGTACAGTTTCTGAATGTCCTCTTTGCTGTACAGGGCGGACTGGTAGCGGAAGTAAAAGTCCATGCCAACACCCAGAGGGCGGTGCATCACCGTCAGGTAGATGGGCAGCACTTCGGTGCCGGCGTCGTACCAGGTGAAGTGGTAGTCGATGTGGTTGAGCCGGTCGTCGCTGAGCCGCATGGGGAAGGGCTGGTAGGTCAAAGAAATGCTCTGGTACCAGGAGTTGGCGGGGGCGCCCCACTTTTCCTGAAGCATCTGGTCTACCTGAATGGGGTCGTAGTCCTTGTGGCGGAAAATCCGGCTTTGCAGGGCGGTGATTTTCCGCACCCCTTCCAGGAAGGGGGTGTCCGGCTCCAGAATGGTGCGGCAGGGATAGACGTGAATCCGGCTGCCTCCCGCTTTCCGGTCCAGCTTGGAGGTGCGCCGGGAGACGTAACACCGCAGGCTGATGTCCTTCTGCCCGCCGCACTGCTTGGACAGGTAGGTTCTCAGCCCCATAATCAGCAGGTTGTTCAGGGAAATGCCTTGTTCCTGGCAGAATTCCAGCAGCCGCTCCGAGGGGCTGGGCTCCAGCACATAGGTGTCCTGGCCTACGCTCTGATCCTCTGTATGATAGGCCCAGCGTTTGCCGGGGGCGGTGCAGCCGGCGCCCCGTATGTCGCTGTACAGGGGTTCCCCGTCGGCTTCCACCATCTTTTCCCAGAAAGCTTTGTCTTTGGCCAGGCGCTTTTCGTCCTTGGCACGTTCCAGGTCATGGAGCATGGATTGGAGATAGGAGGTGCGTGCGGCGGGCTGGGGAGTGCCAAGCACCTTGGAGGCATACAGCTCCACAATGTCGCAGACCAGCACGATCATGGCGCAGGAATCGCAGATGGTGTGGTCGACGTGGAGATAAATGCCGTTCCAGCCCCCCGG
>CAZWNI010000234.1:0-1128 GCA_964635385.1 uncultured Oscillospiraceae bacterium | reverse complement strand
CAGCGGGTGGGGAAGGGCTGGCGGCTCCACTCCCGGAGAATGCCGTCCGCTTCTTCCCAGCTTTTCTGGGAGAAATCCTCGTGGCGCACCGGAGTGTCGTCCGGCGGGACAATGTATTGCTGAATGCTTCCGTCTTTCGCTTTGGTGAATCGGGTGCGGGTGGATTCGTCCCGGGCAATGGCTTCTTTTACCGATTGGGCCAGCAGGTCAAAGTCCACGTCCAGCTTAATCAGCAGGCTGACGCAGACGTTCAGCACCTGTTTGTGTTTGGCTCCCTGCAGCATGGTCAAAAGCAGGTTTTGAGCAACGGTGATGGGATAACGCTTGAGTTCCATAGTTCATCGTCCTTTCTGTTGGTACGGATGGGGAAAACCCCGTGTTTCCCGATGAGAAGGTACTTTGCCCCTTTAGGAGAAGCACCTCCCAAATCCTATTATACGGGAAGAAGAAAGGGATTGCAATGGAAAAGATGAAAGAATTTACAAATAAATTCAAAAAAATTATAAATTTCAGACAGGTGTCGACGGAATCTTTTCTTAAACGCTCAAGTAGGAGGATAAGGTGCAGAGACAAGCCGTCCCTCCCAGAAGATAGTGGGCGGGAAGAGATTTTTTGCGGTGCAGCTCCAGCTCCCGGATCAGGACAAAATACAGTCCGGCGGTAAGGAAAGGGAGAATACCCAGGTACCGGTGGAAAAAGTAAGGCAAAATCCGGGACAGGAACAGGGCGTTTTGCAGTACCACCCAAACAGAAAGAAGCTGCAACGCCAGTGCCACCGCCAGCAGCCGGCGGCTACTGGCGGATCGGCGGAAACTGCGGATAAAGTAGGTCAATGAAATGGTAAATTCTGCCAACAACAAAATAACGGCAGGGATTGTCAAGGCATGAAACAACGGCTTGATGGCTTCCACAAAAAATCCTCCTTACCCCCGAAGGGGCAAACTCTTTTCTCCATAATCTTCATTATACACAGTTTTTAGTAGAAGTCAAAGAAAAATCAAACGGGAAAATATGTGTTTTGTAAAGTTTTTGCATAAGGGAAGAAAAATGACAGGCTGTAGAAAAAGTGTAATATAAAAGTTTTTAGTCAGAAACACGCCGAAGGCTTGTTTCGCTTTTCTACAAAAA
>CAZWNI010000233.1:0-2262 GCA_964635385.1 uncultured Oscillospiraceae bacterium | reverse complement strand
CCGGTTCCTCCGGCCGTACCAACGCCCAGCCGGTGCATATCCGCCATGTAAAGGGGCCCATGGTGCTGGCCCACAACGGCAATTTGACCAACGCCCAGGAACTGCGGGAACAGTTTGAGTGGCAGGGCGCCATCTTCCACAGCACCAACGACACCGAAGTCATCGCCTACGCCATCACCAAAGAGCGGCTCAACGCCCCCTCCATTGAAACGGCGGTGGAACGGGCCATGAACATGATCCAGGGAGCCTATTCCCTGATTGTCATGAGCCCCCAGAAACTGATTGCCGCAAGAGACCCGGTGGGCTTTAAGCCATTGTGCATCGGCAGGTGCAGCGACGGCGCCATTGTCTTTTCCAGCGAAAGCTGCGCTTTGGACAGCATCGGCGCCACCTTCGTCCGGGACGTGCGCCCGGGGGAAATCGTGGTGGCTAAGGACGGTAAGATAACCTCCATTACCACCCACTGCTCCGATGCGCCGGGACACCTCTGCGTCTTTGAAATGGTGTACTTTGCCCGGCCTGACTCCATCATCGACGGAGCCAGCGTCCAGGAGGCCCGGCAGCGGGCAGGCGCCTTTCTGGCCAGGCAGCACCCGGTAGACGCCGATGTGGTCATCGGATGTCCCGACTCCGGTTTGGAGGCGGCCTTAGGCTACGCCATCGAAAGCGGCATTCCCTATGGGGTGGGCTTTATCAAGAACCGGTATGTGGGCCGCTCCTTTATCAAACCCACCCAGGACCAGCGGGAGGACACGGTAAAGATCAAGCTCAACGCTGTACGCAACACCGTGGAAGGCAAGCGGGTGATTATGGTGGACGACTCCATTGTCCGGGGCACCACCAGCGGCAAGATCGTTAAACTGCTCCGGGAAGCAGGGGCAAAAGAGGTTCATGTGCGGATCTCTTCCCCGCCCTTTATCAGTGAATGTTATTTCGGCACCGACATCGACAGCAAGGAAAACCTGATCGCCTGCCAGAAAAAGAACATTGAAGAAATCCGCAAGTATATCGGGGCGGACAGCCTGGGTTATCTCAGCGTCGAAGGGGTGAACACCATTGCAAAAGGCGCTCGCTGCAAATTCTGCGACGGCTGCTTTACCGGCAAATATCCCGCCCCCACCCCCAAATTTATGGCAAAGGATAAATTTGAACAAAAAAACGGAGAATCCAAACAACTGAAAATCCGGCAGGGCCAGGAGGGAAGCAAATGAAAGACAGTTTCAGCGAAAGCTACAAACAGGCCGGTGTGGACGTCACCGCCGGGTATGAATCGGTAGAGCTGATGAAAGGTTCCGTCAAACGCACCCACACTCCCGAAGTCCTGGGAGGCATTGGCGGCTTCGGCGGACTGCTGGCTCCCAACCTGACCGGCATGAAAGAGCCGGTGTTGGTCAGCGGCACCGACGGGGTGGGCACCAAAATCAAGCTGGCCTTTTTGCTGGACAAACACGACACCGTTGGCATTGACTGCGTGGCGATGTGCGTCAACGATGTGATCTGCTGCGGCGCTCGGCCCATGCTGTTTCTGGACTATATTGCCACCGGAAAAAACTTTCCGGAAAAGATTGCCGCCATCGTCTCCGGCGTGGCGGAGGGCTGCGTCCAGGCAGGCTGTGCCCTGATTGGTGGGGAAACCGCCGAACATCCCGGTTTGATGCCGGAAAATGAATACGACCTGGCGGGCTTTACGGTGGGAATTGTAGACAAGGAAAAAATCCTGGACGTCTCTTCCCAGAAACCGGGAGATGTCCTGATTGCTTTGGCCTCCTCTGGGGTCCACTCCAATGGGTTCTCCCTGGTGCGGAAGGTGTTGGACGTAGAACACGCCGACCTGGCCGCTCCGGTGGAAGAACTCGGAGGCAAGGGACTGGGCGAAGTATTGCTCACTCCCACCAAGATTTATGTGAAGCCCATTTTGAAGCTGCTGGAAGAAGTCCGGGTGAAGGGCATCGCTCACATCACCGGCGGCGGCTTTTATGAAAATATCCCCCGCGCCATTGCCCCCGGCCTTTCCGCTAAAATCAACCGGGAGGACGTGCAGGTGCTGCCCATCTTCGACTACATCGCCAAGAAGGGCAATATCCCGGTGCGGGATATGTTCAACACCTTCAACATGGGGGTAGGCATGACCGTCTGCGTGGCGCCGGAAGATGCAGAAAAAACCATCGCCCTGCTCACCGAGGCAGGAGAAACCGCCTACCGGCTGGGCGAGCTGGTGGAAGGAGACGGCGAGGTTCTGCTGGCATGAAAAAGATTGTAGTA
>CAZWNI010000232.1:1410-2267 GCA_964635385.1 uncultured Oscillospiraceae bacterium | reverse complement strand
TGTCCACCGCCAGGGACAGACCGTTGGGGTGCAGCACCTTGCCCTGCTTGGTGTAGAATTTCTCTACGCCGGCAGAGGATTCCGGGTCGAAGTCGGTGTAATATTGGTTTTCGTAGTTGTCCTTGTCGCAGGAAAGGAAAGCTCCTTCTCCAAAGAGGTAGGTCAGATAGGTGCCGGAATCTTCGGTGAAATTGTCGGTGACCAGCACATGCTTGCCTGCGATAGTGGGCAGGGTGATTTCCTTGGTGATCAGCCCTTCCACCACATACTTATCAAAGTCCACCATATCCATCTTTTTGTACTCTTTGTAAATAGCGGAGTGCATGACGATCAGTCCCAGCCCATCGGACATATCCCCAAGCGCAGCCTGCTCTGCGTCGTAGATGGTACCCGCTTCGATGGATTTGGATTCCGTTGCCAGATCCAGTACATGGCCGGACAGTTCGGACACGCCCAGCACAGCGGCAGCAATGTTCATTAGTTCCGCTTCCCACACCTGAGAGTAATATCCGACAATCTTGTTGCGGATCAGGGTCATGGGGTCGGCGCCGGTAAGCTCCTTCGTGAAATTCTTGGCCTGGAATGCCTTCATCCGCTGGATCAGCATACAGGTTTGCTTGTCGCCGGCCAGCTCTACCGGGGTGTTGTCGGTCATACCGTCGTTGTTGAGGGCTTCCATGCCGCTTTCGTATGCGCTTAAAGGCTTATAGATGGGGATGGTGGCAACGTTGCCCTTTTTCCCGATCAGGCTCATAATGGAGGCGTCCTGCTGAATCACGCCGGAAGCGATAACAGGGGTTCGCCAGTAGTCGGCCTCCCGCATCATATCGGTAAAAACTTCCGGGTCAAATTCAAAG
>CAZWNI010000232.1:0-1400 GCA_964635385.1 uncultured Oscillospiraceae bacterium | reverse complement strand
GAGATCTCCAAGTGCAGCTTTCCTACCTCGAATTTCATCAATTCCTTTCAAAATTTCGTTTCGAGAGAGTGTGGAACAGTTCGGGGTTTTCCTGCTTGAGTTTCAGCCGGTCATTGTAGCCCATGAGGGCAAACTGATCTGCGGTGACGGTGGTTTCTTCCGTCCGGTTTGGGAGCCGGTTTTCCAGCACCTTGCGCTGTCCTCCAGTGCTGTCTTTTTGCTGGAACATGGCGGGGTGCTGGTTTTTCAGGGTGGAAATCAAATCGGCCTCCCCCTGGATTTTTCCGTCTTCTCCCAGCTTTAGTTCGCCGCCCTGCTCCCTTGCCTTGAATAGCAGGTAATCCACGTCCGCCGCCCCGGCGCTCAACAAGGCAAATTTCAGGGCGGTTTCGATTTTCAGCGTCTCGTTCTGGGCTTTCAGAGTGGCGATTTCCTGTTCATACCCGACAATTTTCTGTTTCAGGCTTTCGTCCTGTCCCGCCGACTTTTTCAGCTCGGCAATCAGGCTGTTGGCCTTTTCCAGTTCGGAGGTTTTGCCGTTCAAATCCGCTTCCAGACCGCTGTATTTGGCCTTGGAGACGTATTCCCCTTCGGACAAATCGGAATAGCGGACGTGTTTGAGTTTGTCCGGCTCCTTGCCGTTGACTTCGTCCAACTTGGCCTGCACCTGGGCGTACAGTTCTTCCCCTAACAATTCTTGTAACTTCATGTGTGTTCCTTTCTCCGCCGGGCTGTGTGCCGGGCGGCCAGCGGTTTTAATCCCACGCTGAGGGGATATTCCGGGGCAGTTTAATCGCCGTAACCGTTTTTCGGGCACGATTAAAGCAGGGCGGCAAAAACCGTTCCGCTTTAATCGGATATATAACGTCCTCCCATGGGTCACATCGCCGAAACGAGAGGTGCTGGGGGGTCCTGTCCTATGGTGTCATATGCAGAGGTCAATCCCCCTCTTTGTTTTGCGCCGTCAAGTACCGCTGTTTGTACTCCTCATAGCTAGATGCCTCCGCCAGGCCGTTTTTCTCCGCCTGCTGCTGGAGCTGTTGCAGCTCATCGTCGCTGAGAGACCAGCGGGGAATCTGCAATACCTGACAGCGGCAGTTGCACACATTCCAGGCAGAGCCGCCAACGCCGGGGGCTTTCAGCTTTTCCCCGCCTACATCAAAATTCTCATCCAGCTCCCGCACCTGCCCATGGGCCTTGGCGTGTTCCGCCCGGGTTCGTCCGTCCTGGGTGGAATCCCACTGTTTGACCACATCCGCCCCTTTTGCCTTAGCCTGCTCCATGCAGTCCAACCGGGACTGTTGCTGAATCCGATGGCCTTCGGTGCGGGCGATCCGCATGGCGTTATATTGAGCGGTTTTGAAGGGACTGTTGATCATGTTCCCTGCCAGCTCCTGGGC
>CAZWNI010000231.1:0-2272 GCA_964635385.1 uncultured Oscillospiraceae bacterium | reverse complement strand
ATGGTGGGGGATCGCTCCATGGACGCCCTGGGGGCCCAGCAGAACCAGATAGATTTCATCGGGGTGACCTACGGCTTCGGGGGCTATGGGGAACTGAGGGAATACCCCCATGTGTTTTTGGCGGACCATGTGAAGGAGCTGGAGGAGTTTCTGCTGTCATGATTGTCCCGGTGGACCAGGAGCGGTTTGCCCAAGCCTGCCGCTGGGCGGAAGAACACGCCACCCCCGGCGTAGGGGGACTGGGGGAAAAAAGCACCCACCGGGCGCTGAAATATTACTTTCTTCCCCAGGAACGCTGCCACGAGCAAAAAATCGGCGGCTTTGTGGCGGACGGTTTGGGGGAAGATGGGATTCTGGAAATCCAGTCCCGGAACCTCTACACCCTGCGGCCCAAGCTGGAAGCCTTTCTGGAGGAGTACCCGGTGACGGTGGTGTACCCGGTGGTGGTGCAGGCTCAGATTTTGTGGCTGAACCCGGACACCGGGGAAGAAGCCGGCATTGGGAAGCGAAGCCGCCGCTGCGGGGTCAACGGGGTGCTGCCCCAGCTTTACGGGCTGAGGAAACTGCTGCTCCACCCCCGCCTGCGCATCGCCGCCGTCACCCTCACCCAGCGCCAGCTCCGGCTGCTGGACGGCCGGGGCCGGGACAAAAAGAGCCGCGCCACCAAGCTGGACAACCTCCCCCTGTCCGCCGGGGAAATCCTCTGGCTGGACACCCCGGCGGACTACGCCCAGCTCCTCCCGGACTCCCTGCCGGAGGAGTTTACCGCCCAAACCCTGGCCAAAGCCATGAGACTGCCCCGGAAGGATAGCTCCGCCCTGGCCGGCGTGTACGGAACCTTGGGGCTGCTGGAAGGGCAGTTTCAGGGGCGGCGGCGGGTTTGGCGGCGGACGGCAAGCGCCGCCAAACCCATTCACAAACAGGCAGAAAAACGCATAGGTTCGTACAAAAAAAAACAAAAATAGTTATAACATTGTGAAGTTTGTGCAAAAGAAAATCAATTTTTCGGCGGTTTATCCAAAAAGAGGAAACCAACCCCAAAAATGATTGACTTTTTGCTGCTTCTCCCGTATACTAGTTTTGTTGTTGATGGAAACGAGGCGAGGTATGAAACCATCTGACGAAACGGAGGAAAACCTGGCGGTCTGCGCCAAGGCAGATGCGGAGGCTTTGGGGCGGCTGTTCGGCCGGTACCAAAAGGCCATCGACGCCAAGGTCAGCCGAATGCTCCCCAAGGAACATTGGGAGGACGGCGGCCAGGAAGCCTACCTGGCTCTGTACCAGGCGGTGCGCCACTTCGAGCCGGACCGGAAGGTGAAGTTTTCCACCTACGCCAACCGCTGCATTGACAACGCCTTGCGAAACTATCAGGTTAAACTCAGTACCAAAAAATCACATTTGAATGCAAGTTCTGTTTCCTTGGAGCAGATGCGCCCGGAAGAGGAGCCCCAAGCCGGCCTCCCCCAGCCGGACCAGATGCTCATCGACAAGGAACAGTATCACCTCTGTTTGGAACAGATCCGTCAAATCCTTTCCCCCTTTGAGTCCAGGGTGCTGCACTGCTACCTGGACGGGGACGATTACCGGCAGATCGCCCGGCGGTTGAAGGTAGGCGAAAAGTCGGTCAGCAATGCGCTGGTGCGGATACGGAGGAAACTGAAAACGGTATTTGTGGACACTTGAGATCACGGGGAAACGGGTGAAACCCATAGTTGTCACAGCCGTGCCGGTTCCGGCAGGGTTCTCCATTCAATCCCACCCGGCGGAAGGTCCGTCAAAGCAAAAACACCAAGAGAGGTTAGAAGCATGTTCGAGGACAAAACATTAGTGTGCAAAGAATGCGGCAATGAATTTGTATTCACTGCCGGAGAACAGGAATTTTATGCGGAAAAGGGCTTTGAAAACGAGCCCCAGCGCTGCAAAGAGTGCCGCCAGGCCCGGAAAAACGGCGCTCACGCTCCCCGCCAGATGTACACCGCCACCTGCGCCGCCTGCGGCCAGGAAGCCAAGGTGCCTTTTCAGCCCAGAGAGGACCGTCCGGTGTATTGCAGCGATTGCTTTGCCAAGATGAAGGAAGCAGAAGAAGCGTAATAAATCCAAAACGGCAAAAAGTCCGTGCAGCCCAAACGCTGTGCGGATTTTTTTGTTTGTGGGGAAAGTGCGGCTTTTGCAGGGGCTTTGCCCCTTCAGGCTGTAGAAAAACCCTCCATGTTGTGAGACAACAGAGGTAGATGGAAATCTTGCCTCCCTCTGCGAGGGAGGTGGCCAGCGC
>CAZWNI010000230.1:0-2295 GCA_964635385.1 uncultured Oscillospiraceae bacterium | reverse complement strand
AAGCCAGGTTCACGCTGTCGATCATGCTTTCCACCGTGATGTCGCAGGCCAGGTTCCAATAGCTTTCCTCCCGGTCCCGGCGGGCAAAAAGGTGGTCAAACAGGCAGTGAAGCAACAGGTGGACGCAGCCCCGCTGCAGTGGGACAGGGGTGGCCCGGTACTGCTTTAAGAGGTACTCCGGGTTATAAAAAAGAGATTTTCCATCGGTGGCCAAAGTGGGAATAGCGTTATTTTCCCAGTAGGAAAACCGGCTCATTCCCAAATCAAACTGCCGCAGATGCAGACAAACCTGACTGCGGCAGGAAAGCAGGATTTCTTCACAGACCTGTTTTTGGGAAAGGGGGGATTGGTTCATAGGTCATACTCCTTTGTCAATCCCGGACGGCGCTGCTTGAGCCAATCCAGCAGAGCGCTGACTGTCTCGGTATCCCCTTGCTTAGCAGCCAAGCTGCGGAGCAGTTCTACCGTCTCCGGCGTAACCAATCCCCACTGGAGGTAGGGCTGGAAAAAGGGCTGCTTTTGGTCCAGCAGCCACCGGGTCATGGCTTCCAGGTGGTGTTTAGTCCAGTCCAGGTACAAAGCCTTTGCCTTTTCCTGCAAGGCATAGGGAACCCTCAGCCGCCGCCAAACCAGGGGAAGCAGCACTTCCAGGGCCTCATTGTTGGCGGCAGTGGGAAACAGGCTGTCGTACCGTTCCAGATCCAGCCCCTGGAAGGAAAGGCACTGACGGTACTGATAGCCGGTGCCGTTAAAGTCCAGGGAAAAAATCCGGGCAGGGCAGTTTTCCTCCCATTCCTCGCTGTAGCCGGGGAAAATGAGAGGGACGGTCTGCTCCGGAAAATGGATTTCCACTTCACAAAAACCGCTGATTTGGCTGAGCACGCCTTCCAAAGCGGCAGTATTGCCCTTGGGGGCGTATAAGGTAATGCGGCTGAGGCTGCGGCAGTTTTTGAAAGCGCCGTCGCTGACGTATTCCAGGCCGTCATAAAAGGAAAGTTCCTCCAAACGGGTACAGCCGTAGCAGCAATGGCTGCCCAGTTCCCCCACAGTTTCAGGCAGAGAAAGGGCAGTCAATGCCCCGCCGTACACCGGCTGGTCCGCCCGGCCGAAGGGGTCCGGTTCTCCCACTGTGGTTTCCAACACCGGACAAGCGGGCTCCACCCGCCGGGCAGAGAAACAGTAAGCGCCCAAACGGGTCAAGGGGCGCCCATCTAGTTTTTCCGGCAGGGCAATCCGCCCGGACGAAGCAGACACTCCGGTGAGGGTGGCCTGCCGCCCGGAAAGGGTGTATTCCAATACCGCCACGGCTTACCCTTCTTTCCGCTTACAGGCCATGGCGCACCAATCATTTTCCTGGCGCTGTTCCAAAATCTCCAGCCCGGCGTCCTGCAAGCCCTGGATCACCTGGGCCTTTCGGTCCTCGATGATGCCGCTGACCAGCAGCACCGTGTCTGACTTCATAAACTGCGTGACGCTGCCGCAAAGCCGCAGAATCACATCTGCCACAATATTGGCGCAGATCAAATCAAACCTGCCCTCCACCTTTTGGGTCAGATCCCCGGCAATCAGGGTGAGCCTGTCCTCCACCCTGTTCAGGGCGGCGTTTTCCCCGGCAATCTTCACCGAAAGCTCATCAATGTCCACTCCGGTGGCGGACCCGGCTCCCAGCAACAGGGCGGTAATGGCCAAGATGCCGCTGCCGGTGCCTACGTCCAGCACGGTTTGGCCGGATTTGAGATGATCTTCCAACAACTGCATACACAGCCGGGTGGTTTCATGGGTGCCGGTGCCGAAGGCCATGCCGGGGTCCAGCGTGACCTGCACCTCCCCGGGATTCAGGCTGGCGGTCTCCCAGCAGGGGCAGATCACCAGCCGCTTGCCCACCCGCACCGGGTGGTAATACTTTTTCCAGGCGGTGGACCAGTCCTCTTCCCGGACGGTGTCCATCTTCAGTTCCAGGCTTCCCAGATCCAAAGTTGGATTTTCCGCCGGCAGACGTGCCAGCTCCGCCCGAATGGCTCCCAGCATTTCGGCGCCCTGGAGGTTTTCCGGCAGGTAGAAGGTAACGGTGGTCTCCCCCTCCTTCAACGAAAGGAGATCTTCTTCAATATAATCCCAGTGAACGGTGGTGTCCTCTAAAAATTCCTGAAAATCTTCCGGGTCCTGGGTCACAAAGCCCCGAACCCCATGACTGACCAAAAGGCCGCCTACAATTTCTTTTCCCTGATGGGTGGTGGTAATGGTAATCTGCTGCCATTCCATTTGCAGTTCCCCCTTGCTACGTCTTCTGCTTTG
>CAZWNI010000229.1:0-2303 GCA_964635385.1 uncultured Oscillospiraceae bacterium | reverse complement strand
AACCCCCGACCTGCTGATTACAAATCAGCTGCTCTACCAACTGAGCTACACCAGCAGAGAATGCTTTCTGCTCGGTTTTCTGCGTCCGCCCGGCCTGATCTCCTTTTTGGAAAACTGGTCGAGGCGACAGGATTCGAACCTGCGGCATCTTGGTCCCAAACCAAGCACTCTACCAAGCTGAGCTACGCCTCGTTGTTAGGGGCGGTTCTGACCTGCCCTCATCAGACAGCTTACCCATTATACCTAAATTTTTTGGCGTTGTCAACCGTTTTCCGGAATTTTTTTGCTGCTTTTTTGCGAAGAGTTTACTTTTGCGAAATCTTCTGCTAATTTTCTTGTATTGTCGCCTTTTTTGCTGACGGTGCGGTATCCCCAGCCATCCAAACCGGACCGGCGCAGGGCGCCGAACATCCGCAGCT
Source organism: uncultured Oscillospiraceae bacterium (assembly GCA_964635385.1). Lineage (GTDB taxonomy): Bacteria > Bacillota > Clostridia > Oscillospirales > Ruminococcaceae > Egerieicola. The sequence continues at coordinate 1,884 of CAZWNI010000229.1, read as the reverse complement.
TAAAACCGTGGTCGTTCCGCTCCTGCTGGGCCAGCCACTGCTTCATTTCTTCCCGCTTGGTGTGGCCGTCCACCGGACAGCGGGATTTGGTTACCGGCAGCTCCAGCTTGTTGGCTACCCGGCGCACCTGAGCTTCCGGGGCAAACACCAAGGGGCGGATAACCCAAAGATCCTTGACGGAAAGATGGTTTTTCGGTGCAAAACAGCCCAGCCGCCCTTCAATAAAGAGGTTCATCATAAAGGTTTCCACCACATCGTCAAAGTGGTGGCCCAAAGCAATTTTGTTGCAGCCGTGTTCTTTTGCGGTATCGTGGAGGGCGCCCCGGCGCATTTTAGCGCAGAGGCTGCAGGGGTGGGGCTCTTTGCGGATATCAAACACAATGGTGCCGATGTCGGTGTCCTTTTGAATGTATTCCACACCCAGTTCCCGGCACATTTGAGCCACTTTGGAATAATCGGTGCGCACGCCGCCAAAGCCGGGGTCCAGGGTGATGGCTTTTAGGGTGTACTCAATGCCGATAAACCGCCGCAGCAGAGCCAGTCCCTGGAGCAAAACCAAAGAATCTTTGCCGCCGCTGACGCCCACAGCCACAACGTCTCCATCTTGGAGCAGATCAAATTCATGGACGGCTTTTCGCAGATAACCCAGTATTTTTTGCACGGCACAAATTCTTCCTTTCCATATAAACAGCATAAACAGCAAAGGGCGGTCAACGGGGCACCCCAAACGTGTTTCAAAGTTTGTTTAGTATACCACAGATTTGTCTCGCTGTCCAGGAGAAAAACTGAAATGAATCGCAAGATTGTGAGAGAATCAAAGAATAATAGAGAGATTTCAAGAGAATCAGGGTGTTATTTTTCAAAAATCAAAAAAAGTGCCTTGACAAAGAGAAATTTCCTGGATATAATAGCACTTGCGTCATCAAAAATTAGGATTACATCCTGTTGGATACCATCAAGATTGTATGGAGGAATGAATATGTCTACTACCATGCCTAAGGCACAGGAAATCAGCCGCAAATGGTACGTGCTGGACGCTACGGACAAGAGCCTGGGCCGTGTGGCTGCTGTTGCCGCCACCCTGCTCCACGGCAAGCACAAACCTATTTTCGCCCCCCACTGCGACTGCGGCGACCACGTTATCATCATCAACTGCGACAAGGCGGTCCTCACCGGCAAGAAGCTGGAGCAGAAATTTTATCGCCGTCACACCGGTTGGATCGGCGGTTTGAAGGAAGTGGATTACAAGACCCTGATGTCTGCTAATCCGGAAAAGGCCATGATGCTGGCTGTAAAGGGAATGCTCCCCGACACAACCCAGGGCCGCAACCAGCTTCGCCGTCTGCGCGTAGTGAACGGTTCTGAGCATAGCTTTGCCGCTCAGAAGCCCGAAGCCTACGAATTTTAATCAAGGAGGAACACCACCATGTACGAGACGAAACCTTTCTTTTACGGCACCGGCAGAAGAAAAAGCTCTGTAGCTCGTGTGCGTTTGTACCAGGGCAGCGGCAACATTACCATCAACGGCCGCGGCATTGACGACTACTTCGGCCTGGAAACCCTGAAGCTGATTGTTCGTCAGCCTCTGGCTCTCACCGATTCTCTGGAGAAATTCGACATCGTCTGCAACGTCAACGGCGGCGGTTTCTCCGGACAGGCTGGCGCTGTGCGTCACGGCATTGCCAGAGCTTTGCTGCAGTATGACGAAAGCCTGCGTCCTGCGCTGAAGAAAGCCGGCTTTTTGACCCGTGACCCCAGAATGAAGGAACGGAAAAAATACGGTCTCAAGGCAGCCCGTCGTGCGCCCCAGTTCTCCAAGAGATAACAGGCCCGACAAACCAATTCAAAAATGCTCAAAAAGCCCGGAACCATGCGGTTTTCCGG
>CAZWNI010000228.1:399-2305 GCA_964635385.1 uncultured Oscillospiraceae bacterium | reverse complement strand
AAAGGAGCTGCACCATGCCAGACATCGCCCTATACCTCCGAAAATCCCGGGCGGAATTTAACGATCCGGAGGACACCTTATCCCGCCACAAAAGCATTCTGCTGGAAATGGCGGCCAGCCACGGCTGGGAGATCCCGGAGGAACACATTTACCACGAGGTGGTCAGCGGTTCCACCCTGTACGCCAGGCCGGAAATGCTGCGGCTTCTGCGGAATGTGGAAGCGGGAAGCTACGACGCCGTTTTGTGCATGGACATCGACCGGCTGGGGCGCTCCGCCATGTCGGAGCAGGGGTTGATCCTGGAAACCTTCCAGGCCGCCGGCTGCAAAATCATCACCCCCGCCAAAACCTACGACCTGAACAACGAAATCGACCAGCAGTACACGGAGCTGGCCAGCTTTATGGCCCGGCAGGAGTTAAAGCTGATCTCCCGCCGAATGCGCCGGGGGCTGGAACGCACCGTGCAGGAGGGCGGGTATGTGTCCAACGCCCCCTATGGGTACCGGCGGGTCACCATCGGCAGACTGCCCAGCCTGGAGCCGGTGCCGGAAGAAGCGGAGATGGTGCGCATGATGTTTGATCTGTATGTCAACCAGGGGGTTGGGTGTACCGTCATTGCCGAAACCCTGAACCGGCTTGGGGCGGTTCCCCGGCGGGGCGGCCCCTTTCACCGCTCTACCGTGGCGCTGATTTTGAAAAACCCGGTGTACTGCGGGAAAATTGCCCGGAACAAAACCGAAAGCCGGCGGCCTGCACAGGGCGGCGGGAAGAAATCCTCTGTGTACCACCCTCAGTCGGAGTGGGTGCTTGTAGACGGGATTCACCCACCCATTATCCAGCCGGCGCTGTACCGCAAGGCCCAGGAATTTTTTGCCCAGCGGTACCACCCCTCCTATTCCAAGGGTCACGCCGTCAACCCGCTGGCGGGACTGCTTGTCTGCGGGAACTGCGGGAAAAAGCTCCAACTCCGGCAGATGGGCAAACAAAACAAGATCCGCTACCTTTTGTGCGCCACGCCGGGGTGCTGCCCGGCTGCTCCCTTTGAGGAGGTGGAACGCCTGTTCCTGTCCTCCATCTGGGTGTGTCTGGAAGGTCTCAAGGCGAACCAGCCCCCCGACACAACCCTCCAATCGGACTACGGCGCATCTATCAAAGCCGCCGCCCATGACCTGGAGCAGGCGGAGCAGCAGGTGAACCGGCTGCGGGATTTGCTGGAGCAAGGCGTCTATACCCCGGCGGTGTACCAGGAGCGAATGGAGGTTCTCCGCCAGCGGCTCCACGGGATAAAAGGACAGATGGCCGAATTGGAACGGCTGAAAACCCAGCAGGAAAACAGCCGGTGCGGACTCAGTCTCCGGCGGAGGGAAAGCGCCCTGGAAGCCTATGAGCAAACGGAAGATGCGGCGGTGAAAAACCGGCTGTTGAAGTCCGTTGCGGCGTTTGCGGTGTACCACAGGGAAAAGGGGCAGGCGCTGGAACTGGAAATCCATCTGAAATACTGCCGGGATTTATTTTCTCCGGAATATACAACGCCGCCGTTGTCCTGAAAAGGACTGTGTGGAAGGCATGGTGCTGTACTTCACCGCCGATACCCAGCCTTCGGTGAACGGCGCCACCGGCGTGCGGTGCCGGGAGGTGACCCTGCTGGGGGTGGACCTGGACGTGGACAGCGTACCCTTCAACAAGGGCTTTTATTCGGTGGATATGACCTTCTATGTGGAGGTGGATCTGGAACTGGTGGGCGGCTCCACCGCCGACACCCTGGTCAGCGGGCTGGGAATCTACACCAAAAAGGTGATCCTGTACGGCAGCGAAGGCAACGTCAACGTCTTTTCCTCCGACAACCAAACCTCCGCCTCCTCCGGGCTGCTGGAACCCGGCGCCACCACCCCCATTGCTACGGTAA
>CAZWNI010000228.1:0-389 GCA_964635385.1 uncultured Oscillospiraceae bacterium | reverse complement strand
TGCCTGGCCCACAAGCTCTGCGACACGGCGGAGACCCGTTCGGTGACAGTGACCGTCCCCGCCGCCATCGCCGAACAGTTTGGAACCGACGCCTCCTTTGCCGACGTCAGCGTCAGCAAGATCGTTCTGGTGACCCTGGGCATCTTCTCCATCGTCTCCCTGGAACGGAAGGTGCAGATGATGATCCCGGTGTACGATTACAGCCTGCCGGATAAGGAATGCCTGCCGGTGAACGATTCCCCCTGCGAAATGTTCAAGCGGATCAAATTCCCGGTAGACGAATTTTTCCCGCCCCGGCTCAACGAGACGGCGGAAAATTAAGTTTCCCCTTCCTCAAACCTCCCCTCCGGTGTCCATCGGAGGGGAAATTTCTTTCCTATTTGGAGAAA
>CAZWNI010000227.1:0-2307 GCA_964635385.1 uncultured Oscillospiraceae bacterium | reverse complement strand
CGGCCGGCTTTGCCGTAGTTCACATTTTCGTGATCCACGTTGCCAACCTGGCCCACGGTAGCATAGCAAGCTACCGGAACGTTTCTCAGTTCGCCGCTGGGCAGACGGATCAGCGCATAGTTGCCTTCACGGGCCATGAGCTGAGCCATGTTGCCGGCGGCACGAACCAACTGAGCGCCCTTGCCGGGATACAGCTCAACGTTGTGGATAAAGGTACCAACCGGGATCGCGGTGAGAGGCAGTGCGTTGCCGGGCTTGATGTCGGCGTGTTCGCCGCTACTCACTACATCGCCAACCTTCAATCCGTTGGGGGCGATGATGTATCTCTTTTCCCCGTCTTCATACTGCAGCAGAGCAATATGGGCGGAACGGTTGGGATCGTACTCCAGGCTGACCACAGTGGCGTTCATGTCAACTTTGTCACGCTTGAAGTCGATGATGCGGTATTTTCTGCGATTTCCGCCGCCGCGATGACGGACGGTGATCCGGCCATAGCTGTTGCGGCCAGAATTCTTTTTCAGGGGAGCCAGCAGGCTCCGTTCCGGACCGTTTTTGCTCAACTGGCTGTAATCGGTCACGGTCATACCCCGACGGCCGGGGGTAGTCGGCTTGTAAGACTTAATCGCCATTACGATTCACTCTCCTTGATACGGTTTAGCGATCGCTGTCGCAGGAACAGGCGCCCTGTCAGCGATCATACATCACCTGGGGATTGGATTTATTACAGCATGCCCTCGAAGAAATCGATGGTCTTGGAACCCTCGGTGAGAGTTACGATTGCCTTTTTCCAATCCGGCTGATAGCCCATGGTCCGGCCCTGACGCTTCAGGCGGCCCCGCATGGAAATGGTGTTTACCTTCGCCACCTTCACGTCAAACAGTTCTTCCACCGCTTTCGCGATTTCCACTTTGTTGGCGTCCTTGGCTACTTTGAAGGTGTATTTCTTCATCTGGATATTTTCCATGCTGCGCTCGGTAATCACCGGCTTGAGGATAATGTCTTGTGCAGCTTTCATTATGCATACACCTCCTCGATTTTCTTCACGGCTTCCTTGGTGAGGATCAGGCTGCCGTGGTTGAGAATGTCATAAACATTCAAAGTGTTCACCAGAGTGGTCTTTACGCCGGGGATATTGGCGGCGCTCTTGATGACCTTCCGATCCACCTCAGGCATAACGATCAGAGCCTTCTTTTCTGCGTTTACCGCAGCGAGCATCTTGATCATGTCCTTGGTCTTATAGTTTTCCATGGTGATGTCGTCCAGCACCAACAGGGTGTTGTCCAGCACCTTGGAAGACAACGCACTCTTCATTGCCAGCCGGCGCACCTTTTTATTTAAGGTGTAACGGTAGCTTCTCGGCTTGGGGCCCAGAGCGACGCCGCCGTGGGTCCACTGAGGAGCCCGAATGGAGCCCTGTCTTGCGTGACCGGTTCCTTTCTGTCTCCAAGGCTTTTTGCCGCCGCCCCGTACTTCGGTGCGGGTCAGGGTGGACTGAGTGCCCTGCCGCTGGTTGGCCAGATAATTGACCACCACAGCGTGCATGACTGCTTCGTTGGGAGCAACGCCAAACACAGCTTCATTCAGTTCCAGATCTTCCAGCTTCTTGCCGGTCATATCCATTACCTGTACAGTAGGCATCTTGCTTCCTCCTTCCCTTACGCTTTCTTCACGCTGTTGATAACGGTGACAATCCCCTTTTTCGGGCCGGGAATGGCACCCTTCACAGCGATCAAGTTGTTTTCTGCATCAATCTTGACCACGGTCAAGTTCTGCACCGTCACCTTTTCGGCGCCCATCTGACCGGGCATCTTCTTTCCTTTGAAGATCCGGGAGGGGGTGGAGCAGGCGCCCATGGAACCGGACTGCCGGGCAACCGGGCCGGTGCCGTGGGTTTCTTTCAGACGGTGGTTGTTGTAGCGCTTGATCACGCCGGCGAAACCTTTACCTTTGCTGATGCCGCTGACATCTACATAGTCGCCGGTTTCAAACACATCGGCCTTGATGATATCGCCAACATTCAGAGCGGCGCAGTCGTCCATGCGGAATTCCTTCAGGTGCTTCTTCGGGGCAACGTCGCCCTTGGCGAAGTGGCCCTTCATCGGCTTGTTCACCCGGTTGGGTTTCAAATCGCCGTAGCCCATCTGAATGGCTTCGTAGCCGTCGGTTTCCATAGTCTTCTTCTGCACCACCACGCAGGGACCTGCTTCAATGACGGTGACAGGAGTGACCTTACCGGTTTCGTCAAAAATCTGCGTCATGCCGATTTTCTTGCCGATAATCGCTTTTTTCATTTACTTTGTCCTCCTT
>CAZWNI010000226.1:0-2320 GCA_964635385.1 uncultured Oscillospiraceae bacterium | reverse complement strand
GATATTTGTTAAAAAATTAAGTAAAAGCAGGCAGTGCTGCCAGCGGGATTCTTACTGAAACTTAGCCTTTCCACTCCCAGGGATTTTGTACTGTCTAGGCAAGTTGGGATACGATAATGTTTTCTTTAGACGAAATGGTTCAGAGGGACATGGCCAAGGACGTCTCCTGGGGAAATTCGACAAGACAGTACAAGGATCTGTATCTGGAACTGACCCAGTGGTAAACAGCCCAACTCTTGGTTCCTGAGATTTTCGGAATTTTTTTGACTTTTTCTGCATATTTTAGTATACTGAATGATAATCAAAGGTTGTTTTTAGATGGACGTCTGGAATGGTTCCCTGTCAAGACAGCCTGTGCCATCGTCCCTGGAATAAAGGAGGAAACTATGGAGCCTGCTCTCGTTGTACTGATTGTTGTGCTGATTCTTTTGCTGATCATTGCCCTTTCCTGCATTCGGATTGTCAGCCACAAAACCTGCCAGATCATCGAATTTCTGGGAAAATACCAAACCACCTGGGAAAGCGGTTTTCATTTCAAAATCCCCTTGCTGCAAAAAGTGGTAATGAAGGTCTCCTTGAAAGAACAGGTGGGAGATTATCCGCCTCAGGCCATTATCACCAAAGACAACGTCAGCTTAATGATCGACACCGTGGTGTACTACCAGGTGTTCGATGCCAAGAAATTCTGCTATGGAGTGGAAAATCCCTGGTTTGCTTTAGAAAACCTGACTGCAACCACCCTGCGGAACTTCTGCGGTAAAAAAGATTTGGACGAAGCCCTGGTTTCCCGCAATGAAATCAATGCCAACATGGAGGCGGAACTGGATCAGGCTACCAGCGCCTGGGGCATTGACATCACCCGGGTAGAGGTGAAGGACATTACTCCCCCTGCCGATGTACTCACCGCCATGGAAAAGCAGTTGAAAGCCGAACGGGAAAAGCGTGCCAGTATCCTGTTGGCGGAAGGGGAAAAACAATCCGCCATCACCCGTGCGGAAGGGGAAAAACAAGCCAAAGTATTGGCTGCACAAGCGGAAAAAGAAGCCCAAATCGAAATTGCCACCGGTAAGGCGGAATCCATTCGCATTGTTTCCCAAGCGGAAGCAGATGCCATTGACCGCATCAGCTCCGCCAACATCACCAAAGAGTATGTGGCGTTAAAGCAGTTGGACACCCTCACTGACGTAGGCAACGGCCAGGCTACCAAACTGATCCTCCCCACCGAACTGGCCTCCTCTGCCGCCGGATTGAATTACGCCGGAGAAATGCTGGGTATCCAAAGCATTCCCCCGGCTCAGCCGAAGAAAACAGCGCCTGCCGAGAAGCCGGCTTCAACCCCGAAAAAGCCGGTTTTGTAAGAAACCCCAAACTTTCAACCAACGACAGAAACCTCCCGCCCAATTTCAAGGAGATCTTATCTCCGAAGAATCAGGCGGGAGGTATTCTTTTATGCAGGATAATTGGAGGAATTAACCCCGGAAATTTCCTTAATCACTTCTCCGGCTAAAATCAGCCCGGCTACCGACGGCACAAAGCTGACACTGCCCGGCGGGTTCGGTTTCCCCTCCACCCTGGGGGGATGGACGGGAAGCTCTTCCGACCAAACCACCTTCAGCTTGGGAACGCCCCGTTTCCGGCACTGAGTGCGAATGACTTTCGCTAAGGGGCAGACACGGGTCTGGTAGATGTCCCCCACCCGGAATCGGGTTGGGTCCAGCTTATTCCCCGCTCCCATGCAGCTAAGAATGGGAATGTTCTGCTGAGTGCAGGTTTCAATCAGCAGCAGCTTAGAAGGGACAGAATCAATGGCGTCGATGACGTAATCGCAGCAAGCAAAAGGAAACTGTTCCAAGGTCCCTTCTCCAAAGAAAAAGGGAAAGGTTTCCACCACACAATTCGGGTTAATGGAGTGAATCCGTTCTTTCGCCACCTCGACCTTGAGCCGGCCAACCGTATTCTGATACGCCACCAACTGGCGGTTTATGTTGCTGGGGGCTACTGTCTCACTGTCGCAGAGCAGCAGTTTCCCCACTCCGGCCCTTGCCAGAGCTTCCACCGCAAAGGAGCCTACACCCCCTACGCCAAACACTGCTACTGCTGCATGGTGCAGCCGGTCTATCCCGTCATCTCCCAGCATCATCCGGGTGCGGGTGTCCATGGTTTCTTCCAAAAGGCGCTCCTTTCCTGTCAAGGCAGTTTCCTTGTCATTTGAATCACAGCCGCCTTTTGAAGTCCTCGTAGCCAAAGGTCTTGACCGTTTCCAGGTTCCCGTTTTCCCGGGCAATCAGGATAGAAGGCAGGCAAATTCCGTTAAATGTAT
>CAZWNI010000225.1:0-2355 GCA_964635385.1 uncultured Oscillospiraceae bacterium | reverse complement strand
TCATTAAAAAAATATAAGAACATCTCAGGAGCCGTAACGATTGAATTTCCATACAATATCAACCAGTCGGAAAACACAAACTCTCAAATTCTCAAACAAATGTTCCATTGACACATGATTGACCGCTGCAAACAGGAACCGGTGGCACTCAAGTAATTGCCGCGCTACGCACCCTACATTTTTATTATAGAATATCTTGCAAAGCAATTGAGTACCCTGAACCTGGCAATGCCCATTTTCCTATTGTGATTGTATTGACATCATCTTTACGATATTCAGATTTGTACTTTTCATACAGGTGTACATTAAATGAGGTAAAGGTTCCTGTAACTAATCTAAATCTATTGTTTTGATTGTTTTTAATCATAATATTAACTAAAAAGTTTCGACAAGGAAAAACCAGCTGATAAGTATGAAAAAACTGTTTAATTGGCACCTTATGCGTTGTTTTATGAACTACTTTAAGACCTTTATCGTATATTAATGGTATTTGATTCTTTATAAGATATGGGAATTGCCGATTTTCACTCGTGCGCTTAATCTCAGAAACTATCTCGTTTAAATAATCTTGCCCGTTGATAGTAAATTCTTTATGTTCATATGTTTGTGCATGCTCCAGTCTTTCAAACCTTGGATTTGCTGAATAATAATTAATACCCTCCTTAACATTTAAATACTCAATGGTATTTGTTATGGATACTTTTAAATTTTCTCCATCAATTTCTAAAACTATAAGTCGGTTAAAATTGTCTATGTACGTTTGCTTTTTTATACTAGCAAGCAATCTATCACTAATGGTATCAATAAAATCATCTACTAATCTCTCATTTTCATTAGTAGCATCAAGTTCAGGATGACTTATCTTCTTCAAATTTTCTAGGAAATACTCTCTACCGTTATCAATAGCGGAACTTGACAAAATTGCATACTGCGTGAGCGCCCTCCTTAGTAGTTTTTCAAATTCTATTAAAGAGTGATACTCCCTATATAATCCGGGATGACCTTGACCAGGCGAAAATTTCTCAAAAAATTTTTCCACTTTTTCAAGTTGATCAGCCTTAATATCACTAGAAGAGGCCCTTCTTGCTGACTTAAAAATCATAATCTCAGGTTTACGACTACTCTTCCATGACTCATACGCAATATTAAATTCTTCTTCTGTCCCTGATTCGAAATGCGATCCTTCCGCGCTTTCACCGCCAGTCGGAGTTCCAAATCTCGTCCAAATAATGCCTATAAACACATCACTCTTGTCTATGCTCAGCTGGTCATTAATAACTGCTTGTGGTCTCCCCATTCTTGGAGTAACATGAGTTTCCCACTTTATTACTTCAAATTGTATCAAATCTCCAAGGGTCTCGTTTAATTCCTCAACGACGCTATCAGCCGCCTTTCTTTCTTTCATTGTATCCGATGGCGAAGCAATAACAATTTTTTTAATCTTTCTATCCAATTCCAATGCACCCCCATATTGTATTAGCTCACTGATAGCTGTTATGTAGAAAAACGCTGCCTGTCGATTTCTAAAGAGAAAAATAATGGCCTATGAGCTAATTGTTTCCAAACTATCACCCTCCTGCATCGCCTAAGTCACTTTTCTTTTCTTCAGGATTCATGCACATATCAATATCAACATCCCATTATTAATGTTTCATTTCTAGGACACCGAGCATCATCCAACGTAGTAGTTTTGCAACAATATTTCCATAGTCAAACTTGTATCTTGAACTCTCCAATTCAAAAAGGACAAGGTCGCTTATTTACCTTGCCCTTTTTAGCTTCACTACCCTATTTCATAAAAACCTCCGCCGCCTTTCGCTCTATCTACAGCCCTTTCTTATACCTCTCCATAAACGCTTCGCCGTCTGGCTGCCGTCGGGAGTTGTAAAAACAGCACAATCATTCCGAAAATACTGGTGCCCACCGATACGTTTCCGGTTCGTCTTTTTAAGCTGTTGATGTCAACCATGCCCGGCCTCTGACCATCTTTTCTCCGCTAAGCCACCAAGGATGTCATAAAGCTTAGCTTAGGCACACGCACCTCACCTTGGATAATGGCGTTATAAAGATGTACGACGCTCTACCTTTGCAGTATATTGAGCAAGATAGCCGTGCATCATCGCGCTAATCCCGATCGCATCTATACCTTCAAGCTCTTTTCCATGTTGTTTTTCGTAGCATATCACACATCGTACAGGCTGTATGTTCAAATCCCATTCTCAAGGGTGTTTTCCCAGTCGAACTCCCCCGCAGCCAACATATCATAACCTTCACTGATAAGTGCTGACTTGATTGTCGTAGAACCTGATTCGATGCCGAGCGCCGCATTGAACCAACTTAACCTTTCGGGAAATC
>CAZWNI010000224.1:0-2382 GCA_964635385.1 uncultured Oscillospiraceae bacterium | reverse complement strand
CTCCCCCAGTCTGCTTCGCAGACAGCCCCCTCATCGGAGGGGGCCAAGGCCGCCAATGACCTTTTTTCACAAGCTGAGGCCGGGGCGTAAGTCCCCGGCGGAAAGGACGAGCTGATGGTATCTACATGGATTTGCGCATTTTTGTGCCTCTGCGCCGCTGTGTTCGGTTTGGCGCTGGGCATGGTGATCACCTGCTTGATGATGACCGCCGGAGAAGAAAGACAGGAGGGGAAAAAACCAGATGGCAAAAAATCTTCGGAAAAGAACAAAACGATACGATGACCGGGAATCCCCAAGGCGGCTGAAAAAGGTTTCTGCCCCCACCGCCGGCAAAACCTGTGCAGATGGCTTGACTGCACAGTTGGAAGCCCGGATCGCCGTCCTGGAAGGAGGAGATCCATGACACTGTCCGACTGGCTTTCCCTGGTGCTGACCGCTATCCCCGCCGCCCTGGTAGGCTTCGGCTTTTGGTGGGTAGAGCGAAAGCTCACCAAGCTGGATGAGAAGCGCACCAAAGCCCAGCAGGAGCAGGACAAGCGCACCCAGGAAGCGGAACGTATCCGGGAGCAGCATCAGGTGCTTCTGGTGGAAAGCGTGGGGGCGGCCATCGCCCTGGGGGAAGCGACCGCCAGGGCGGTGCAGCGCATTCCCGACGCACACTGCAACGGGGACATGAAGCAGGCGCTAAACTACGCCGCCGAAATGAAGTATAAGCAAAAGAAGTTTTTAACCGAACAGGGAATCCATTCCATTTATGATGAGGACTGAAAGGAGGTGAAACGATGGTGCAACTTAAGCGGGGGCTCGCCCTTTGGCTGGCGTTGCTGCTCGCCGCCCTGGCCATGCTGTACCTCCACGTCCCCCAGGCGTCTGCCGCAGAGCGGAGGAACATGATCGACGTATCCTCCTGGCAGGGGAACATCAACTGGGAGCAGGTTTCCGCCAGCGGGATCGACTATGCCATCATTCGGGTGTGTGCCGGAACCCGGGAGGACACCAAGTGGGAGCAAAACTACCTTGGGGCGACCGCAGCCGGTATCCAGGTGGGGGTGTACCTCTACAACTACGCCACCACCGTGGAGGGGGCGCAGGCGGAAGCCCAAGCCCTGCTGGACGCCTTAGATGGCAGGGCGCTGGATTTGCCGGTGTACTACGATTTGGAGTACAGCCGGGTGGCGGCAACCGGTAAGGACAACATTCGCCAGATGGCCAATGCGTTCCTGGCCATGGTGTCCGCCGAAGGGTATGACGTGGGCATCTACTGCAACGTAAACTGGTACAAAAATTACATCGACCACGACAACATCAACACCGAGCTGTATTGGATTGCCAGCTACGGAACCAATGACGGCAATATGCACACCCACCCCAGCATTGATGAAACCCTGACTGCCTGGCAGTATTCCAGCAACGGCGTTGTGTACGGCATCAGCACCAGGGTAGATGTCAACGTGTGGTACGGCTACACGCCGGGCATCGCAGGGACGGCCCAGGGCAGTCAGTCCCAGAGCACCCAGACGGTGCAGTACGATTTCAATGTGATTTACCGGGTACGCACCAAAGAGACCGGCTGGCTGCCGGAGGTGGTCAACGACACCGATTATGCCGGGTGGGGCGGTTATGCCGTCACCGACGTGGCTATCCGCACCACCACCGGGTACTGCCGGTATCGGGTCCATGTTTACGGCGGGGGCTGGCTGCCCTATGTGGACAGCCGCAACTGCAACACCGCCGACGCCGTCAACGGCTACGCAGGCAACGGGAAGGCCATCGACGCCGTGGAAATCTACTATTACACCCCCAGCGGAGCGGTGGCCTACCGCTACGCCAGCTACCGGGTGATGGTTCAGGGCCGGAGCAGCTACTACAGCCCCCAGATCGACAACCTCACCACAAGCGGCATGGACGGCTATGCCGGAATGTTTGGACGAAAAATCACCAGACTGCAGCTCAGCCTGGTGACAACCTGGTAACAACAAGAAGAAAGGAAATGTGATGTTATGAGCTGGAAACGCAAATTGAGCAGCCGAAAATTTTGGATCAGTGTGGCCGCTATGCTGGGGAGCCTTGCCGCCAGCATTGCCGGCTTAACCATCGACAACGGCGTTTTGGCCGCCGCCGGCATGGTGTGCGGGGCAGTCAGCGCTGCCATCTATGCGGCGGCGGAGGCTTATGTAGATGGGAAGAGCGCCGGAAACGACAGTTAAAAGCGATGGAGGATATGGGGGGCAGCCATGGGGCTGCCCCTTTTGTGTCAATGTGTGCTGCGGCGGGGTGGCCGAGCGCCGTATCGAATTGATACGGCGCTTCAGTTTGTGGAAAAAGGTTCTTGATGTTTCCAGATTGACCCGCCCTCGGCTCTACGCCGTTGGGCGGGCGGAT
>CAZWNI010000223.1:0-2382 GCA_964635385.1 uncultured Oscillospiraceae bacterium | reverse complement strand
TAGGTGCAGGTAAAGAGGGTTAAATCGTAGCCGCTGGAGGTCATTTCTTCCACGGCAGTGGGGTTTAGTGTATCCACCTCCACCACCTCATAGGCCACGGTGGTTCCATCGGCGTCGGTGAAGTACACCAGATCCCCCAGGGAAAGGTTCTTGAGATTCCCAAAATGCCGGGAGTAGTTGTGGGCGGCCACAACCAGATCATCGGTCTGTGCAGAGCCATAGTACCGGCAGGGGGCGGTGCGCAGATTCTCATAACTCCAATCGCTCATCACCGGCAATTCCAGGCCCAGCGCCGGAATGGTGAGATAGCCGATATAGCTGTTTCCGTCAATCTCCACCACGCCAGCCCCTTCTTCCGCCCCGATCTGCTGTTCCATCTGGGACAGAATCTCCTCCACCGAGGCCCCGGCACGGCTGTCTTCATACTGGTTCCAAAGGAACAGGGACAGTGCGGCCATCACCAACACTGCCCCAAGCACCATGCAAACCGTTCCCAGTTTACCCTTCATGCGCTTTCCTCTTATTCCCTGTGTGGAGCCACCAGCCCGCCAGCAGCAGGCACAGCCCGGCCACCGTCAGCACCGGCACCGGCCAGTTCAACTGCCCGGTTTGGGGCAGGGTGGTATCGGTGGAAGTGGAGGTGGAGGGTGTGGGAGTGGTGGTTTCCGTTTCAGTCAGGGTACCCAGCTTGGGCTGGGCGTTGACGTCGTAGACGTATGCCCCGGTTTCCTCATCGTACATGGGTACGCTGACCAGGAAGGGGGAGATGGCTTCAAAGCCGTCGGCGGGGTCGTTCTGGACAATCAGGTACAGGCCCAGTTCCAGGCCGGAAGCCGTCCAGGTTCCATCTTCCGAAATGTCAACGGTGGAGCCTTCCAGGGCGTTTTCCTCCGCATACGCCGCCAGCGTATCCGCCAGGGAAGCGGCGGTGATGTCCTCCAGAGAAACGCCGCTGTCCGCAAAGGCTTCCGACAGGGTGAAGCTGTAGTTGCCGTCATCTTGGGTTACGTCCCCCACCCGATACAGGGTCAGGCTTCCTCCCCCCACCGCTTGGTCCTCATAGGTCATGGCAGCAGAGATGGAGCCGGTTTGGGCGGCGTCCGGCGTCGAGTGCGCCGCCGACACCCCCGACACCGCCATTGCGCCCCACACCAGCAGGCTCCCTGCCAGCGCTGCGCATCGTTTGAGTAGTTTCATTTTGCTTACCTCCTTTGACCGGTTCGCCCCGCAGGACTTACCTTTTCTTACCTGTTCTGTTTTCCGGCCCTTCGTTTTCGTTTGGCACGCCGGTGGGTGTGTACCAACATTCCCGCCAGCAGCGCCACCAGCAAGGGCGCTGCAATCAACGGCGCTACCGTGATGGGTTCGATCTGCATGGCGTCGGCGGTGACCCTGGTGGTGGACCCATTGTCCACCCGATGGCCCCGGACCAGCAGCCGGTGGGTGTTGATGCCGTAGGGCGTGCAGGTCATCAGGGTGCAGTAGTCTTCCCCTTCCACAATGGCCAGCTCGCTGTAGTCGGTGGGCTCCACAATCCGGATCTGATCCACCTCATAGGTCAGGGTTTCGTCCAGCACCGTAATGACGAAGGTGTCCCCCACTTCCAGTTGGTCCAAATCGGTGAACAGCCGGGCGGAGGACAGGCCCCGGTGGCCGGAAATCACGGTATGGGTGCTTTCGCCCCCCACCGGAAGGCTGCTCCCCTCCAAATGCCCCACCCCCACCTGGAGCACTGCGCTGCTGGTGCCGTGATAAATGGGGAGGGTGCAGTCGATTTTATCAATTTCGATATACCCGATGACCTGGGTGCCTTCCACCGTCAGGAGCTGTTCGTACTCCTCCACTTCCTCCTCCGAGAGGGTGAAGCGGCCGGCTTTCCCTACCAGAGACTCATTGTAGGCCCTGGCCTCTTCCAGAAGCTGGTCGTAGAGTTCATCATTCAGGTTTGCCACCTGCTCCACATAGCCGGTGACGGCACGGGTCTGATGAAGGGAATTCCAATAATCGCTGACGGTGGGGTACAGCAGCAAGGACAGCCCTACAAGAAAAATCAGCAGCAAAATGATGGTAGAAACCCTTTTTTTCTTCTTTTTTTGCTTTTGCATGGTTGAATCGTCTTCCTTGCAGGGTTCTCCTTGCCGCTGCGGCCGATAAAAAGCCGCAGCGGTAGGTTCATAGAAAATGGTTTACCTTACAAAACGGATTGGTTGGCAGAGGTTCAGTGGCTGCTTCTGCGGCGGACCACCAGCACCACGCCAGCGCCGATCACCAGCACAGCGCCCACGATGTAGAGCAAAGTGGTGCCTGTGCCGCCGGTGGAGGGCAGGAGGGAACCGGCCTTGTTCTCGACTTCAACACCGCCGCTGACATATTTGCCGGATT
>CAZWNI010000222.1:0-2383 GCA_964635385.1 uncultured Oscillospiraceae bacterium | reverse complement strand
TTTGTGTACATTTCCTGTGAACTCCTTCCTTTTAGAGTCCAACTTTTTGTCCGCATCCTCAATGGAGAAAAATTATATGATAAAATTAGATGTACTGCGTCTGTTGGAAGAACAGGGAAAGACCAGATACTGGCTTTATAAGCAGTTAGGAATGAGCTGGCAGAATTTCAGCAGAATGGTGAATAATCAGACCAAGTCTATCCGCTATGAGAATATCGAGACCATGTGCCTGCTGCTGCACTGCACTCCCAACGACCTGTTTTTAATCACCGAGGATTAAACTTTCCCGCCGCCCATTGGTTTGGGGCGGCGATTTGCTTTTTTCCTCCTTTTCTGGTACCATAGAGTGGAACAAATATTCACCGGGAGGGAGAGAATGAACAAGACCATCGGCATTTTAGCCCATGTGGACGGGGGAAAGACCACTCTTTCCGAACAACTGCTCTATCAGTCCGGCCAGGTCCGCACCCTGGGGAAAGTGGACGATGCTTCCTCCCGGCTTGATGAAGATGAAATGGAGCGCCGGCGGGGCATCACCATTTTCTCCCACAGCGCCTGGTTTTCCTGGCAGGGGGACCGGTACTGCCTGCTGGACACCCCCGGCCACACCGACTTTTTCGGCCAGACCGAGCGCTGCCTCTGGGCTTTGGATCTGGCGGTGCTGATGGTGAGCATTCCGGAGGGGATTCGGGGTCATACCCTGACCTTGTGGCGGCTGCTGCGGCAGCAGAAGATCCCCACCATTCTCTTTCTCAATAAAGCGGATCAGCCCGGCGCCGACCCCCAGACCCTGCTGGCCCGGTTGAAGGAACGGCTCAGTCCTGACCTGGTGGCCATGGACGGTTTTGACGGAACCTTTTCCCCTGTCCAGCAGGAGGAGCTGGCGGGGCTGGACGAATCCCTCTGCGACGCTTTTTTGGCCGGAGAGGAGGACCCTTCCTTCTGGTTTTCCCAGGCCGGGGCACTGTTTGGGCAGGGAAGCTGGTTTCCCGTCCTCACCGGAAGCGCCTTGCAGGGAAAAGGGGTGAAGGAGCTGCTGGCGCTGCTGGGGCTTCTTTCCACCCGCTATTCTCCGCAAGGGGAACCCAAAGGGCTGGTGTACCAGATTCGGTACGACGAAAAGAAAACCCCCATGGCTTTCTGCAAGCTCACCGGGGGCGTCCTGGAGACCCGTACCCCCCTGACCCTCACCGATACCGGGGAGACAGTGAAGGCGGGACAGCTGAAGATTCCCCTGGGAGGAAAACTCACTCCCGTGCAGCAGGTGCAGGCCGGGGAGGTGTTTGTCATGCTCCCGGCTCCGGAACCCCTTGCCTGCGGCGATGGTTTTGGGGGAGAACCCTCCAAGGGGCTGGCCCAGACTGCCCCCCTGCTGACGGTGCAGGCGGTGTGCCCCGATACCTGCCCTCTGCCGGAACTGGCCCAGCGGTTCCACCGGCTGGAACGGGAAGAACCTTCTTTGAAGGTGCAGCTCACCGGAAACAAGCTGACCCTTCGGAGCATGGGGGCCATTCAGTTGGAAATCTTACAGGATCTGCTGGCAAGGGAAGGGACGGAGGTTTCCTTCACCCAGCCGGACATTCTGTATCAAGAGACGTTGAAAGCACCGGTCACCGGTTACGGACACTATGAGCCTTTGCGGCACTACGCCGAGGTGCATCTGCGGCTGGAACCGGGAAAACGGGGCAGCGGCATTGTGTTTGAAAGCCGGGTGCCCATCGATGTGCTGGAGCAGAGCTGGCAAAATCTGATCCGCACCCATGTGCTGGAACAGACGCCCACCGGGGTGCTTACCGGCAGCCCGGTAACCGATCTGAAGATCGTTCTGGTGGCTGCCCAGGCCCACCTCAAGCACACCGAAGGAGGCGACTTCCGCCAGGCCACCTACCGGGCCATTCGCCAGGGATTGATGCAGGCGCAGCAGATGGGGCAGATTCTGCTGCTGGAGCCTGTGTACCGCTATGAATGGCTGGTGCCGGCAGATGCCGCTGGGAAGGTCAACGGCCTGCTGGCGACGCTGGCGGGGCAGTCCGATCCGCCCCGGTTTGACCGGGAATGGGCGGAACTTTCCGGGACTGCCCCGGTGGAACAGATGCTGCCTTTGCTGGAGCAGCTTCCCGCCCTCACCGGGGGACGGGGCAGCGCCTTCACCGCCTTTGCCGGGTACGCCCCCTGCCACAACACCGAACAGGTGGTGCAGCAGCGGGGCTACGACCCCGTTCGGGACATCGACCATTCGGCGGACTCCATTTTCTGCTCCCATGGGGCCGGCTTTACCGTGCCCTGGGAGAAGGTGAAGGAGTATGTGCATCTGCCGGTGGAATAAAGTCAGACTGTAGAAAAAGTAAAACATAAAAGTTTTTGGTGCAGCTTTTTACAAAAA
>CAZWNI010000221.1:2009-2387 GCA_964635385.1 uncultured Oscillospiraceae bacterium | reverse complement strand
CAAAAACATAACCTTTCTAACGAACCCGCCGTCATTTTGAGATGACGGCGGGTTCTTCTTTTAGAATTTATTACCGCAGTTAGGGCAGAACTTGGGAAGATTCCCATTCTCCGGTTTCCAGCCACAGACCGAACAAGCTGTGACGGAAGCCGGTTTTTTGGTCCCGCAGTTGGTGCAAAACTTACCTTGATTATTTTTGCCGCAGTTGGGACAGGTCCAGCCTTTCTCCGGCGCTCCTTCGCCGAACACAGGCATCCCAGCGGCTGGGGCGGCAGGCTGGGAAGACGGAACGGCGCCCTGCTGCTGGGCCATCTGGTACATCTGGCCGGGATTAGCTCCCCCGGCCTGCTGGGCAAAACCCATGCCCAAAAAGCCGGT
>CAZWNI010000221.1:0-1999 GCA_964635385.1 uncultured Oscillospiraceae bacterium | reverse complement strand
AGAATTTCCGGCAGCGGTTTCCATGGCGTTGGCCTGGGCCCCGCCCAGCCGTGCGCCCATCATACCAGGGTTGGTGTACACTCTGGATTCCTGGAACTGGGCAATCTTTTTGGAAGATTCCTCGTCCACGGTAATGCTGGCAAAGGCGATGGATACAATGGAGATGCCCCGCTTTTCCTGCCACTCCGGGGTCATTTCCTGATTAACGGCTTCCCCGATCTCCTTGGGGTAGTTGATCAGCTGGTCGTAGCTGATGCGCATAGCGGCAATCTTCCCCAATGCAGGCTGCATGGCCATCTGCAACTCGCTCTTTAACTGCTCATCGATGCGGCTGCGGGGATAATCCCCCAAAGTGGTACCGGTGACGTTTTCAAAGAACAGCAGCGGGTCGGTGATGCGGTAGGAGTACACCCCGTATCCCATGACCTTCACAGTAAAACCGAACTCCGAATCCCGGAATGGCACATTGCCGATGCCGATTTTGTTTCCCTGAATTTCCTTCAGGTTCACATAAAAGATCTTCATGGTGTTAGTAGACATGCCGCCGGCCTTAAACCGTTGAAGCATCAGCTTAAAGCTGGGGCCAAGATCCTTCAGGCCGCCGCCCAGCATGGAGGGTTCCAACTGGGTGTCGTACCGGTACTGCCCCGGCTCAGCGCAGAGGTCGTGTACTTTTCCGTTTTCCACAAAGATAGCGCACTGATTCACCCCCACATCAAAAAGGGAGCCATTGGAGATCACATTTTCCCCGGCGTTGTTTACCGCCTTGCCCCGGACGATCTTAGCGGCCGGTCGCAACAGAACCGTTTCCGGTATCTCGTCGCACCGGAAATAATCAACGGGTTGGTCTTGAAATACCGTGCCGATGGATTGAGCAGCCATGCGAATAAAGCCCATACAAAACTTCCTTTCCTAAAGACACACTTGGTTTTACTGAATATAGACTCCGCCGAGACCGTAATTGGTGGAGCCCTTTACGGCGCTGATGTCGCTGAGCACCCAGTCATGTTCCCCGGTGGTGATGATAAAGCCGCAGTACTCGCACTTTCCCGCACTGGTGACCTGAGTGGGGGCCCCGCAGTGGGGGCAGGCGGTGGTGGAGTGGTTGCTCTTGGCCGCATCGGTTTTTACCCCGTTGCGGCGCATAAAGGTAAGGAGGTAACGCAGGAAATAGGGATTGTCCTTGTCCCCCATCACCACCTTACCGGTGGCGTCCTCGGTGACATAGTCGATCATCCGCACATCCAGGTACATCTTCAAATATTCATACTCCGTATCCCGGCGGTACTCAAAGGGGTACGCCTGGTTGATGGCGATTCGCTCGATGTGGTTGGTGCGGCCCTGGTCGATATACTGTTGGAGCTGCTTTGCGTGCTGCTGGAACAGCTCCTCCTTTTCAAAGGGACGAATCCGGCTCCAATCCTTGGCAGTCCAGGCTTCCTGTAAGGTGATGAAGACCTCCTTCACCCAGCCGGTAAACCGGTCCAGGCTGAAGTTTTCATCGTATTGCCCAATGGCCGGCACAATGGCGTTGGTGTTGTCCGGAAGAGGATCGCCGGAAGGTGTATGGGACATGGCGGAACCGCCCTTTTTGTCCCGCTTCTTGGAGCCCAGCACCATAACCACCACGATAACTGCAACTGCGCCGACTCCCATCAGAAATTCTACCAAGCTGCCGCTGCTGCTGTCGGAATAATAGCTGGAACCGCCGCTGTCCCAGGAAGAACTACCGCCGGTGTAGTCGTTGAAATTGCCCACATCCACCGGGCGCAGCTCGGTCTGGGCCGATACCAGGAAACCAGTACCCCATCCCAGCAGAAACAGCGCCGTTAAAACCCCTAAAAATCGCTTCATCTTGGAACTCCTTTTTTCCTTTCATTCCGAAAAACACAAGAAAGCAGCAGAAAATCTGCCATCCCTAGGATAACATATTCTCCGCTGCGAGTCAATCCGGATTCGATTTTCTTTAACAGGCAATCACCACATCATACCGTTTCAG
>CAZWNI010000220.1:0-2404 GCA_964635385.1 uncultured Oscillospiraceae bacterium | reverse complement strand
AACTCAAAAATGCAGCACTTTCTTCAAATTCTTTTCACTGCCCATCATAATCACCGTTTCGTCCCCCAAAAACCGGTAGCCGGGGTCGGTGACGGGGGTCACCTGCCTGCCCCGCTTTACCGCCAGCACGTTGATCTGCACCTTCCGGCGGATACCCAGCTCCTGAATGGTTCTTCCCTTCCAGCTCTCCGGCACCGGGGTCTCCACAATGGAGTAGTCGTCGGAAAGCTGAATGTAGTCGAAGATGGTGTCCATGCTGTAGCGAATGGCGGCCCGTTCCCCCGCCAGCCGCTCCGGATACACCACCGCATCGGCGCCGTTGCGCAGTAAAAACTGCTCGTGGACGCTGTCGATGGCCCGGCTCACCACAAACTTGGCCCCGGCGTCCTTCACCAGGGTGGTGGCCATCAGGGAATGCTGGAAGTTCTGGCCGATGGTGACCACGCACAAATCGAAGTTGCGCACCCCCAGCCCGGCAATGAGCTGTTTGTCGGTGGCGTCCCCGATCTGGAGGTTGGGGAGAATCTCCGCCACCTGGTTGGCACGGACGGCGTCCAGTTCCACCGCCATCACATCGTGGCCCAGTTGAATCAATTTTTCCGCCATGTGCTGGCCGAAAAAACCCATGCCTAATATCAATACCGATTTGGATTTCATCTTGCTCACTCCTTTTCTCTGTCCGTTGATCTGCCTTTGATTCCAATGGAAGATTCCACCAGAATTCTTCATTATTTATTTTCCTTACTGCCCCCAGTCCGGCTCTTTCCAATGGTGGCAGAAAGGACACTCCCATTTTCCAATGGAAGATTCGACCAGCGGGAGAATCCACCATAATTCTTCATTCTTCATTCTTCATTATTCACTCCCCTTACTTCCCCCGTCTCTCCTTACCCAATGTTCACCGGTTCCTCCGGGTACTCCCGAGGCACCTTCACCGCCCGGCTGTTCACGGCGTACAGCAGGGTCAGCCCGCCGATCCGCCCCAGGTACATCAACAGGATCAGCACAACCTGAGAAGCGGCGGACAAAGTGGGGGTGACGCCCAGGCTCATTCCCACGGTGCCCAGGGCGGAAACCACTTCAAACATTCCTTCCACCAGCGTCAGCCCGTCCAGCCAGCACAGTGCCATGACCCCCGCCAAAAATAAGGTGGAGAACAGGCAGAGCAGCACCATGGTGTTCCGCAGCGCCCCGTCCGGCAGCCGGCGTTTGCAGAAGTACAGATGCTCCTTTTTGGTCAGGCAGCTTCGCAGGGACAGGAACAGTACCGCCACACTGGTGGTCTTGATGCCGCCTGCGGTGGAGCCAGGGGAGCCGCCGATGAGCATCAGCGCCATCATCAGCAGCAGGGAAGCCTGGGAAAAATTCTGTATATCCAGGATCACAAACCCGGCGGTACGGGGGGACGCCGCCTGGAAGAAAGAGGCAAGGACCCGCTCTCCCCAGCTCATCTGGCTCCATTGGGGGGAGGCAAATTCAAAAAAGAAGAAATACAGGGCGGGCAGCAGAACCAGCAGGCCGGTAACCACCAGCACCAGCTTGGTTTGCAGCCGGTAGTATTTCAGGTGAATGCCGTGCTGCCGGACATCCTTCCACGCCAAAAAACCCACGCCCCCGATGATGAGCAAAAACGCCACCGTCAGCACCACCACCGGGTCGTTCCAAAAGAGGGTCAGGCTGCTGCCGGGCTGGAGAATGCCGCTGAGGTCAAAGCCGGCGTTGCAGAAGGCGCTGACGGAGGTAAACACCGCCGTCCAGACGCCGTCACCCCACCCCAGAACCGGGACAAAGCGGGTGGCCAGCAGGACAGCCCCCGCTCCTTCGCAGATGGCGGTGAACCGTACCATAAAGCCCACCAGCTTTACAATGCCCCCCATTTGAGGTGCGGAAATGGATTCCTGCATCAGAAGCCGCTGCTGAAGCCCGATCCGCCGCCGGGAGATGGTAACCATAGCGATGGCCATGGTCACGATCCCCAAGCCCCCTACCTGGATCAGCGCCAGCAGAACGGCCTGGCCGAAGAGGGTGTAGTAAGCGTAGAGGTCCATGAGGGTCAGCCCTGTGACGCAGGAGGCGGAGGCGGCTGTGAACAGGCTGGTGAGAAAAGGGGCGCCCTGCCCGTCCCGGGTGGCAAAGGGCAGCATCAGAAGCAGCGCACCCAGCAGAATCACCCCGGCAAACCCCAGGACCACGATCTGGGCCGGGGAGAGCCTGCGCATCAAACGATGAAACATGGTCGCACCTCTTTTCCGAGAAATTTCTTTCCAAAGAATCCTCAAACCTCCTCCATACTACCACGCAGCCAGGGGAATGGCAAGAAGAATTTTTTCTTTGAGAAAACGGCCGCTTGCCCTTTACAAATCGGAGAATCCATTTTATATTATCCTATTTGTAATCCATTTGA
>CAZWNI010000219.1:0-2414 GCA_964635385.1 uncultured Oscillospiraceae bacterium | reverse complement strand
GGGGTCCAGAATTGGTCCTTCACCCGGCAGCGCATCAAGCTGCCTGGGGTCTCCATTTTATTCATCTCGCATACCTCCCGGCTTATGCTCAGCCGCATATTTGATTGTAACCCAAAGCCCGGAAAGGGCACAACCTGAAAAAGTCAGACGCCGCAAAAAATCTTCCGGGACGTGGAGGTCCGTCACTCCAGTTTCGCCGCTGCAAACCCCATGCCGGGGACCCAAAGCCCCTCCTCTTTTTGAGGCAGGGTCAAACCATGCCGGAGCAGCACCGTCCAGCGGCCGGACAGAGGCAGTTGTTCCGGCTCCAAACCGGGATTTAAGGCAACAGCCAGTTTCCCCGGCTCCACCGCCGGGTCTTCCAGAGTAAAGGCGATCAAGCAGCCCGGCGTGTCCAAAAAGGTCAAAGCCCCGTCTACCTGCTCCTTGGTGCGCAGCCGCAGCAGGGGGTGGGCTTTTCGGAACGCCGCAAGGGCACGGTACAAATCCCGGTTTGCCCGGACTTCCCGCCGCTTCAAATCTCCCCAGGGAATGCGGTTGCGGCCGTCGGAAGGGTGGTAGCTGTTGGAATCGTACCCGCCTTTGCCGTCGCTCTTGGAGAGGAACAGTTCCTCCCCGCCCAGCAGAAAAGGCATTCCCTGGCTGAAAAACACCACAGCCGCCGCCAGAGCGTTGGCCGCCCAAAGAAATTGGGGGGACTGATCCGGGAACACCTGGGCCAGCTTATCCCACAGGGTCCAGTTATCGTGGCAGGAGACGAAGTTCACCGCCTGATCCGGCTGGGGGCACCACCAGGCATTGCCTCGGATACAATCTTTCAGCTGAGGGACAAATTCCTTTTTCCCCGCCAGCCAGCCCCCGGCAGGGCCGTCAAACAGGCTGCCCCGAACCCCGTCCCGGAGGGTGTCGTTGAAAAAGCCGAAGCCGGGAGTGAGGGCGGAAGTTTCCTGCCCCGCCAGCACCGCCTCCTTTTTGGTGACGTCGGAAATCACCTTCCAGCCTTCCCCATAAAACAGACAGCAGGGGTTGACCTGTTTCACCCGCTTCATGATGGCGTTCACCGTTTCGGTATCCAGCAGGCTGGCAATGTCGAACCGGAAGCCGTCCAGGTGGTATTCCCTGGCCCAATATTCACAGCAATCCCCCAGATACCGGCGCACCATGCTTCGCTCGGAGGCGGTGTCGTTGCCGCACCAGGAACCGTTGGAGTACACCTTTTTCCCTTTTTGCTTCCGTATCCGGGAAAAGTACCCGGGAACCAGACGGTTGAAGGAAAAGGCTTCGGAATCCGCCACATGGTTGAACACCACATCCATAACCACCCCGATGCCCCGCTGGTGCAAAGCCAAGATGGCCTGCTTCAGTTCCCGCACCCGGAGCCGCCCGTCATAGGGATCGGTGGCGTAGCTGCCTTCCGGAGCAAAGTAGTTTTGGGGATCGTAGCCCCAGTTGTAACCCCCCTGAACCTCATCTACGGAACAAAAATCGTACACCGGCATAAGCTGTACATGGGTGATCCCCAGCTTCTGAAGATAATCCAGGCCGGTGGCTTCCCCAAAGGGGGTTACCGTGCCCCCTTCCGCCAAGCCCAGGTATCTGCCTTTGTGACCGATGCCGGAAGCGGGATCGGAAGAAAAATCCTGGACATGGATTTCGTACACCACCGCATCTGCCAGATGGGTCACCGTGGAAAGGGGGCCGTCCTCCTCCCAGCCGGGGGGATTGGCAGAAGCGGGGTCCAGCACCATTCCCCGCCAGCCGTTGACCCCAACCGATTTGGCGTAGGGGTCCACTGCAAAGAGCGTGCTCTCCCCTACCCTGGTTTCAAAAGCGTAGTACACCCCTGCCAGATTACCGGGCAGGGCCAGGGCATAAAACCCCTTATCTTCCGGCTCCATCTTCCGGCGCTCCACCGGCTCCCCGGCTGGGTCCCCGGTGGGGTAGAGCAGCAGGGTCACCTGGGAAGCGGTGGGGGCCCACACCCGGAACAGGGTCTCCCTGGGGGTATACAGGGCTCCCAGGGGGCGGGTCAGGTCGGTAAACTGTGCCTCAAACTTTTTGGACGAGAAGGTGCGGCGCATTCCCCCCAGATCCATGGGCGAGCCGGACGGTTTCTTTGGCTCCATTTCGGTATCCTCCTTGGTCTCGTTGGGATAAAGTATACCAGATTTTCCCTTTCCTCACAACTGTTTTTCCACAGGCAGATTTTTTTCAAAAAGGGGTTGACAAATGAAACGCAATCTGGTAAACTATCTCTTGTCGTCAGCGTGACGGCGGTAAAATATGGCGACATAGCCAAGTGGTAAGGCATGGGACTGCAACTCCCTGATCATCGGTTCAAGTCCGGTTGTCGCCTCCAAATAAAGATCCCCCGGCAAAGCCGGGGGTTTTTCATAGACGGGTAAAACCCTCTA
>CAZWNI010000218.1:0-2417 GCA_964635385.1 uncultured Oscillospiraceae bacterium | reverse complement strand
TGTGGAGCCCCTGGAACGGGGTATGGGCATTACACTGGGCAACAGCCTGCGGCGTGTCCTGCTGTCCTCCCTTCAGGGCGTTGCCGTGACCTCGATTAAGATTGACGGCGTTCAGCACGAGTTTTCCACCATTCCTGGTGTGAAAGAGGATGTAACGGAAATTGTTCTCAACATCAAAAGTCTGACAGCCAAGATCTCCGGCGAATCCCCCAAGACCCTCTATATTGAAGAGGAAGGCCCCAAGCAGGTAACCGCCAGCGACATCAAAACCGATTCTGAGGTGGAGATTCTCAACGGCGACCTGCATATTGCCACCCTGGAGGAAGGCGCCAAGCTCTACATGGAAGTGACCATCGACAAGGGAAGAGGCTATGTTCCGGCAGATCGCAACAAGCAGGACCAGAACATCATCGGAATCATTCCGGTGGACAGCATTTACACCCCGGTGTTGAAGGTCAACTATACGGTGGAAAACACCCGTGTGGAGCAGATTACCGACTACGACCGGTTGAACCTGGAAGTCTGGACAGATGGCACCATTTCCGCAAAGGAAGCGGTCTCCCTGGCGGCCAAGGTTCTGAATGAGCACCTTAGTCTTTTCGTCAACCTCTCGGAAGAAGCGGCCAGCGCCGAAATCATGGTAGAGAAAGACGATAAAGACAGTGAAAAAATGCTGGAGATGACTATTGAGGATCTTGACCTGTCTGTCCGGAGCTTCAACTGCTTGAAGCGGGCAGGCATCAACACCGTGGGTGATTTGAAGAACAAGTCGATGGAAGACATGATGAAGGTACGGAACCTGGGCAAGAAGAGCCTGGAGGAAGTCAAGAAGAAACTGAGTTCTCTGGGTTTGAGTCTGAATTTTGAGGACGAACAGTAAGGATCTCACCCACACCATTTTACCAGTAAGGAGTGACTTGCAATGAGAAAACTGGGCAGAGCAACCGATGTCCGTCGGGCCATGCTCCGCGGCCTGGTGACTTATCTGCTGGAAAACGGCAGAATTGAGACCACCGTCAGCCGTGCCAAGGAGGTTCAGGCGATTGCCGAGAAGATGATTACCCTGGGCAAAACCAACGATCTCCATTCCAAGCGTCAGGCACTGGCCTACATCACCAAAGAGGGCGTTGTCAAAAAGCTGTTTGACGAAATCAGCCCCAAGTACGCCGACGTCAAGGGCGGCTACACCAGAATCGTAAAGATCGGCCCCCGTCGGGGCGACGCCGCTGAAATGGCGATTTTGGAATTGGTGTAATAGCGCTTTTTCAGGAAAAGATTGTCCTTTGAGGCAGTCTTTTCCTTCCTTGTCCCCGTAGCTCAGTAGGATAGAGCGACCGCCTCCTAAGCGGTAGGCCGGAGGTTCGAATCCTCTCGAGGACGCCAGAAGGGTCTCGACACGTCAAATCGTGCCGGGGCCGTTCTTTTTTGGGAAATTTCACTTTGTTGCGGGAAAGCAAGAGTTCCGTCATATTTGATGGAAACCGGGTAAATTGTAGAAAAAGGATTGGCGGCTCTGCCTATTATGCAGAAAGGAATTTTCTGCTATAATGGCAATACGACGTGCAGTTGGAACAACGATCGCAAAGACGCTGTTCCAACTGTTTTTTGTGAAAAAAAGGAGGACTTTACTATGCCGAAAACCAAAGGACAGGAATTGATTTTTACCATACTGATGGTGTTTGTAATGGTCTATGGAATGATTATTTACAACATGTGCTTGGAAACAGGAGGAATGGCAAACAGTCATTTTATCAATGCGTTTCATGAGATGTGGTATATGGGCCCCATTGCCTTCGTGGTAGACTTCTTTTTATACAGCCATCTTTCTAAGTGGATTGCGTTCCGTACCATTGATCCCAAGTCCAGCCAGCCCATTTTGATTGTGCTGACGATTTCTGCGGTGACGGTTTGCCTTATGTGCCCCACGATGAGTTTGGCGGCAACCTTGTTGATCAAACAGCCGGAACTGAGCCAGATCGTAGTGACCTGGATTGAGATGACTGTTAAGAATTTCCCCATGGCGTTCTGCTGGCAGATCTTTTTTGCCGGTCCGCTGGTGCGGAAGATTTTCCGGTTGATCTTTGAACGGAAAAAAGCAGAACAAACCCCCGAAGTTCTAGGAGAGAAGCAGTAAAGCGTTTCGCCGTTTTAACCTGAACTATGAAAATACAGCAGGCTTTTTCCCAATAGGGATTGGCTTGCTGTCTTTCTTTTTCCGGAGATGTTGCACAAACTATGAATGGATTGCAGAAAACAGGTTGTGCTTTTTTAGGAAGAGAAGGGGATTTTTTCTCTTTTCCCTTGTGTTTTATGTAAAAAACGTGTATGATAACAGAGCAGGGAAAAACAGGAAACCCTTCGTTTACAATTTGTTAAGAACTTTGTTTTACCATTGTTTAGAATTGCCGGGTAAAATA
>CAZWNI010000217.1:0-2422 GCA_964635385.1 uncultured Oscillospiraceae bacterium | reverse complement strand
GCCGGAGGGCGGTATAATATAAGTGAAGGGCAGCACCGGTAACGGTTAGCCCCCAATGATTTGGTTGAAAGTAACCGCCTCATTTGGAAGGTTGAGCGGTTACTTTCGTTTTGTCCAAATCTCAAAAACCACGCCGATGGTGGTAACTGCCAGCGTTAAAAACGCAAACAGATCGCTCCATGTAACGTAATTCATTTTTGCACCCCCTACACAAAAAGGGGGTGCTTTGTTTGAACATAGCGATCCCCCCTTTCGCTTCATCTCATACCTTTATGTATGGCACGAAATCTGCGAATGTATCGGGGGGCTAACCGCACCGTTTGGTACTACCCTTAGGCTTTCGCCCAGAGAAATCATACCAGAAACTGCATAATTTGTCAAATCATAGAAAACCCGCCCCCCTCTTGACAACGGGGCCGGAGGGCGGTATAATTCATTTGGACATAAACATCCCCCCTTTCGCTCCTTTTGCTTCATCTCATGCTTAATTGCATGGCACGAAATCTGCAAATGTATCAGAGGAGCGAACGAAGTAACCGTCTCGGTTGGAAGCGTAGGCGGTTACTTTCGTTTTGTCCAAATATTGTAAACCACGCCGTCAGGAAAAACCCCACGGAAATCAATTTTGAGATTTTATCACAACCAAGGAAGCGGAAACTGCATATATGGTACCGAAATTGGTATCACCAAGAGGTCATTTCTGCCAAATTGCTCGCCTGATTTGTGACAATTAACTGGGATTCTCCTAAAAATTGATTTCCGTGGAGGAAACTATCGGGTGTAGCCCATCTGTTCCAACTCTTGGCGAAGCTGACCCAGAGCCTTTTTTTCCAACCG
Organism: uncultured Oscillospiraceae bacterium; assembly: GCA_964635385.1. Classification (GTDB taxonomy): domain Bacteria; phylum Bacillota; class Clostridia; order Oscillospirales; family Ruminococcaceae; genus Egerieicola. The sequence continues at coordinate 1,585 of CAZWNI010000217.1, read as the reverse complement.
GGAAACGTAGCTGCGGCTAACGCCAATCTGTTTGGCCACCTCCCGTTGCGGGAGAGGCTCCCCGCCGTCTAAGCCATACCGCTTTTGCAGAACAAAGGCTTCTCTTGGCTCCAAACACCGCTCCGCCGCCTGCCGGAGCTGGCTGGCGCTGAGACGCTGCTGGATGGTGTCGAATACCTCTTCCTCTTCTCCTGCCATTACGTCAAACAGGGTGAGAGGATTGCCGTCCTTGTCGCAGTCAATGGGCTCTTGGATCGAAACGTCCTCGGAACTTTTTCGCTGGGTGCGGAAAAACATCAGGATTTCATTTTCGATGCACCGGCTGGCATAGGTGGCAAAGCGGATATTTTTATCCCAGGAAAAAGTGTCCACCGCTTTGATTAAGCCGATGGAGCCGATGCTGATGAGGTCGTCTTGCTCGGCTTTGGAGGCGTAGTATTTTTTCACGATGTGGGCCACCAAACGCAGATTGTGTTCAATGAGCTTGGTGCGGGCGGCGGAGTCCCCTTGTGCCATCTGCCGGAAATATTCCTGCTGTTTGGCAGGGGAGAGGGGCTTGGGAAAGGCGGAAGCGGATTCGGCGTGAAGGGCGAGAAATATCAGATGCTCCAGTAAAAAATTCAGCATGGAAGAAAACATTTGTCTCATCTCCTTTGCCACACCTTATGCGGAAAAAGCAGGGAAAAGAAGCGGCAGGCAAAGAAAAACGAAGTAACCGGCGCCCGGCACAGCAGAAGTCATTGCGGTGCGGTTTCTTAGAAAATATAGATAGAATTTCGAAAAAAAGAATTGTAATTTTAGAGATAATGCGGTATACTGGGCTAAACAGAACCCTTCCCGGCTCGCTGTTCGGGAAAGGAATCACAGGAGGTGTCAGTATGAATCAAATTATTACCATTGGACGTCAGTTTGGCAGCGGCGGACGGGAACTGGGCCGCCGGGTAGCCCAGGCGCTGAACATTGCCTACTATGACCGGGAAATCATCACCGAAATCGTCAAGCGCACCCAGCTTTCCGAAGCCTATGTCCAGCAGGTGGTGGAGCGCCGTCCCAATCCCCTGTACCCCATCACCATCGGCCAGAGTTTCCCCCTTCTGCTGGATCCCACCTGGGAGATGAACCGTTCCATCTATCGGGAGCAGACCAATGTGATTGTGGACATGGCACAAAAGTCCGGCTGCGTTATTGTGGGGCGGTGCGCCGACAATATTTTGAAGGAGTATCACCCGCTCCGGCTGTTTGTGTATGGGGAGATGGAACACCGCCTCCGCCGTACCCGCAAACACGCCACCCCCGAAGAACAGCTTAGCGACAAGCAGCTGCAAAAAAAGATTCTGGAGGTGGACCGCAACCGCGCCCAGTATTACCGGCTCTACACTGGCAAGGAATGGGGAGACATGGAAAACTATGACCTCTGCCTGAATACCTCCGGGATAGAACTGGCCGCCTTGGCGGATTGGGTGGCGCAGATTGCAAAACAGTGGTAAAAAAAGTGGGAGTACCCTTTGGGGCGCTCCCATTTTCTATGAATTGACAAATTATGAGGTTTCTGGTATGATTTCTCTGGGCGAAAGCCTAAGGGTAG
>CAZWNI010000216.1:0-2475 GCA_964635385.1 uncultured Oscillospiraceae bacterium | reverse complement strand
CAGCCCCCTCATCAGAGGGGGCCAAGGCCGCCAAGACCCTTTTTCGACAGCCTGAACTTTTATGTTTTACTTTTTCAACAGCCTGAGGAAGAATTGACAATCTCCCTGCTATTTGCTACACTAAGCACGAAGAACTGAATTGAAAAAAGGAGTGTGCCCTTCTGTGGACCCATCGTCGGTACTATTGATTGGATTCCTGCTCATCTGCATCGCCTTTTCCGCCTTTTTTTCCGGTTCGGAAACGGCCTACACCACCGCCAACCGGCTTCGGCTGAAAAACCTGGGGGAGACCAGCCGGAAAGCCCGCCGGGCGTATAAAATCGCTGAGGACTACGACCGCACCATCGCCACGGTGCTGGTGGGCAACAATATCGTCAACCTTTCCGCTTCCTCCATCGGCACCGTGCTGTTCACCACCTGGTTCGGGGCCAGCGGCGCTGTGCTTTCCACCGCCGTGATCACCGTGGTGGTGCTGATCTTCGGGGAGGTGCTTCCCAAGACCCTGGCCAAGGTCAACCCCGACGGCTTTGCTCAGACCGTCAGCGGCACGATCCGGTTTTTGACGGTGCTGTTCGCCCCGGTGACGGTGGTGCTGATGTGGATTCAGCGGCTGGGGAAAAAGATGGTAAAAGGCCCGGCCAAAGAGCCAAAGGTCACCGAGGAAGAGCTGAAGTACATCATTGAGGAAAGCGAAAACGAAGGGGTGCTGGAAAAGCAGGAAAGCGATCTGGTTCAGTCCGCCCTGGACTTTGACGAAACCACGGTGGAGGACATTCTCACCCCCCGGGTGGACGTAATCGCCGCCGAGGAAACCGCTTCCAACCAGGAAATTGAAAAGCTGTTTTTCCAGTACGGCTATTCCCGGCTTCCCATCTACCGGGACAGCATCGACGACATCATCGGCATCTTGTATTTCAAGGACTTTTTCCGTGCCTACCGGGGCCGGGCCAATGTGGACATTCATTCCCTGATGCAGAGGCCCCTGTTCGTCCCCCCCACCAAGCGGATCAGCGAACTGCTCCGGGAGATCCAGCACACCAAAAAGCATTTGGTGGTGGTCACCGACCAGTACGGCGGCACCCTGGGCATTGTCACCCTGGAGGATATGCTGGAAGAACTGGTAGGGGACATCTGGGACGAAAGCGACGTGGTGGAACATCAGTGCATTCAACTGGAGGACAATCTCTACCAGGTCAGCGGGGACATGGCCCCGGAGGACTTTTTCGAGCTGGCGGGGCTGGACGCCAAAGAAATCGGCTTCACCTGCGAGGCCGCCAGCATGGGGGGCTGGACCCTGGAGGAGCTGGAGCGTATCCCCGCCAACGGGGACACCTTCACCGCCTGCGGAATGGAAGTGACCATTTCCCAGATCAAGAACCGCCGGATTGAAAAGATGCTGGTGGCGGTACTGCCCCCGCCCCCCAGGGAAGAGGAAGAAAAATCCCTGGCGGACAAGGCCCTGGATCTGCTTACCGGGGACGACCGGGACAAGAAAACCGAAAAGGCCAAAGAAAAAGCCAGGGAGGAACGGGATCGGAAAACCGAAGACTCCCCGGCAAACGAAAAGGAGAAGGAGCAGGTATGAGAGACGTAGGCGTGATCTTAGCAGCGGCGGGCAGCGGCAGCCGCATGGGGCGGGACAAACTGATGCTGAAGCTGGGCGGGTATACGATCCTCCAGCGCAGCGCCCTGGCCTTTGCCGCCTGCCCGGACATCTGCGGCATGGCGGTGGTGAGCCGGCAGGATCGGCTGGACGAAGTCCGGGAGCAGATGGAAGACCTTTCCCTGCCCTTTCCGGTGTGGGTGGTTCCGGGGGGAGCCACCCGGCAGCAGTCGGTGGCGGCAGGGGTGAAGGCCATGCCGCCCCAGGTGCAGTATTACGCTATCCACGACGCCGCCCGGCCCCTGGTCACTCCCCAGGAGATTGCCCGCTGCCTGGCGGACGCCAAACAGCACGGAGGGGCCTGCCTGTCCGCCCCGGTGAAGGACACCATTCAGCAGGCGGACGCCAAAGGATTTTTGGAGGACACCCCGCCCCGGAACCGGCTCCGCAGCGCCCAGACCCCCCAGATTTTCGACGCCGCCTGGTACCGGGCGGGAATGGCGGAAGCGGTGCGCCGGGAGCTGGACTTTACCGACGACTGCCAGGTGTTCCGCCTGTCCGGCGGGGTGGTGTACCTCACCCCCGGAAGCTACACCAACCTGAAAATCACCACCCCGGAGGACCTGCCTGCGGCGGAGGAAATTTTGGCGAAGCGGGAAGGGAAGGTCTGGGAATAAAAGAAACGGCAGACAAACGGCGTACAGGTTGTAGAAAAAGTGAAACATAAAAGTTTTTAGTCAGAAACACGCCGAAGGCTTGTTTCGAACACGCCGAAGGCTTGTTTCGAACACGCCGAAGGCTTGTTTCGCAGGCTGTAGAAAAACCCTCCAAGTTGTGAGACAACAGAGGTAGATGGAACTCTTGCCTCCCTC
>CAZWNI010000215.1:1605-2477 GCA_964635385.1 uncultured Oscillospiraceae bacterium | reverse complement strand
ATCTTAGCATAATTTCGGGAAAAAGGCAAGATTTCCCCAACAGGCGGATTGCAAAAACCAGAGGATTCTGGTATGATAAAGATATTCGCCTGCCCAACCCCGAATTTCCCGGCAGCTCCCGCCGGAACGGGCAGGTTCAAGCAAGACGTAAAAGAGGTTTTTTCATGCCTATCAATGTCCCATCTAACCTTCCTGCCCGGCAGACCCTGGAGCAGGAAAATGTCTTTTTGATTACCAAAGAACGGGCGGAGCATCAGGATATCCGGCCTTTGCGAATCCTGATTCTGAACCTGATGCCCTTGAAAATCCAAACCGAGACCCAACTGCTGCGGCTGATCGCCAACTCCCCCTTGCAGGTGGATATTGAGCTGATGCAGACCGCCTCCCACCAGTCCAGCCACACCCCTTCCCAGCATCTGCTCGCCTTCTACCGCACCTTCTCCGACCTGAAAAAGGAGTTTTACGATGGGCTGATTGTCACCGGGGCGCCGGTGGAGCAGATGGATTTTGAAGAAGTGGATTACTGGCCGGAGCTGGAAGAGATTTTGGAGTGGAGCAAAACCCACTGCTTTTCCACCTTCCACATCTGCTGGGGGGCACAGGCGGGGCTGTACTACCACTACGGTATCCCCAAACAGCCGCTGCCGGAAAAGATGTTCGGCATCTTCGAGCATCAGGTCACCAACGTCACCCACCCCATGGTCCGGGGATTTGACGAATACTACCTGGCCCCCCATTCCCGGCACACCCAGTCCGACCCGGAAGCCATTCGCCGCTGCCCCGCTTTGGAGGTGCTGACCCAATCGGAGCAGGCGGGGATCAACCTGGTGGTCCGCCACGACTGCCGGCAGATCTTCGTGTTCGGCCACAGC
>CAZWNI010000215.1:0-1595 GCA_964635385.1 uncultured Oscillospiraceae bacterium | reverse complement strand
ACCCTGGCCAACGAGTATTTCCGGGATTTGAAGGCGGGCAAGCCCATTGGGCTGCCCCAGCACTACTTCCCCCAGGACGATCCCGCACAAAAGCCCCGGTTTATCTGGCGGGGCCACGCCAACCTGCTGTTCAAAAACTGGCTGAACCTGGTTTACCAGATGACCCCCTACCGGCTTGGGCTGTTTGATGATTTTCGTTGAGGAGGGCGCTAAAATGGAAATCACTGAAATTATCGCCCGGAAGGTTCGGGAAACTTAAACTCTGCAAATGCAAGGAAGGAAACCCACATGAAAACCATTGCCAGCTTTACCGTCAACCACGACAGGTTGGAAAAAGGGGTGTACATTTCCCGGATCGACGGGGACGTAATCACCTACGACATTCGAATGAAAAAGCCCAACGGCGGAGACTATCTGACCAACGGGGCGCTGCACACCTTTGAGCATCTCTTTGCCACCTATGCCCGGAACAGCGCCTGCGCCGACCAGGTGATTTATGTCGGGCCCATGGGCTGCCGCACCGGGTTTTACCTGCTGCTGCGGGACAGCGTTTCCTCCTGCCAGGCCCTGGATCTGATTCGGGACAGCTTTGCCTTTATCGCCGGGTTTTCCGGGGAAATTCCCGGCAGCAAGCGCTGGGAGTGCGGCAACTATCTGGAACACGACCTTCCCGGCGCCAAAGCTGTGGCGGAGGATATGCTTTTGGTGCTGAAGGATTGGAACGAAAAAAAGATGGATTACCAGTATTCAAAATAAGAATCATGGCGAAACCGCTGCCCTATGATGTATGGGGCGGCGGTCTTTTTTCCTCTTCCAAGGGCGGCGCCTGCACCGGACGCCGTGCTGCGGCAAAAAGAAGATCGTTTTATGCCGCCGGAAGAATCTGCTCCTTCCCGCCTAAGCTCTTAGGGAAGAAGCTGACGGAAGCCCAACCGGAGATTCCGTTGAAAGTAAGCGGAGACAAACTCTCGTTTGACAACCGCTGAGTCTTTGTCATGGTAAAAGAGTGAACTGGGAAATTTTCTCAAAATCAGGAAGAAGAAGAGAAATTCAAACAATTTCTACTAAATTCTGTCGCTGTCTGACAGATTCGTTAAAAAGAAACCTTGAAATTTTTTCAAAAAATTAACGAACACCTGTCGCCTACAGTGCTATAATTTTTTTTATTCCAAAACCCGGCGGAAGAATCCCCTTCTGCCGGACCCAGAAAGGAGCAAAAACATTCATGCTGAAACTGCTGAAACACCTGACCAAAGCAGATTGGGGATTGGCTGTTCTGGCGTTGGTGTTTATTGTGGCTCAGGTCTGGCTGGATCTGACCATGCCGGACTACATGTCCGAGATCACCACCCTGGTGCAGACCGAAGGCAGCGCCATGAGCGACATTCTCATCGCCGGAGGCAAGATGCTGGCCTGTGCGCTGGGGAGCTTTGCCGCTTCCATTATAACCGCCATCTGCGCCGCCAAGATCGCCGCCAACTTTGCCGCTTCCCTGCGGGAAAAGCTGTTTGATCAGGTGCAGTCCTTCTCTATGGCGGAGATCGGAAAGTTCTCCACCGCCAGTCTGATCACCCGTTCCACCAACGATGTGATGC
>CAZWNI010000214.1:0-2478 GCA_964635385.1 uncultured Oscillospiraceae bacterium | reverse complement strand
AAGTTGGGCAATGTGGACAAACTGCTGCACTATTTGAGAAAACGTCCCCAGCACTGCCATTCTGAGATCTTCTCTGATGTGGAAAGCGATCCCAGCGTAGAGACCATTATGCGTGGTGTGGACATGATGAACCAGTTCCAGCCTGACGTGATCATCGCTTTGGGCGGCGGTTCTGCCATGGACGCAGCGAAAGGTATGTGGCTGTTCTACGAACATCCGGATGTCGACTTTGACGGCCTGCGCTTGAAGTTTATGGATATCCGGAAACGTGCGTACCACTTCCCCAACCTGGGTAAAAAAGCGAAGATGGTGTGTATCCCCACCACCTCCGGTACCGGTTCCGAAGTGACCTCTTTCTCTGTTATCACCGATAAGAAGAACAACATTAAGTATCCTTTGGCGGACTACGAACTGACCCCCGATGTGGCTATCATCGACCCGCAGTTCGTTCAGAGCCTGCCCAAGAGCCTGGTTGCTGACTGCGGCATGGACGTTCTGACTCACGCCATCGAAGCTTATGTTTCCGTTCTGGCCAGCGACTACACCGATGGTTTGGCCATCAACGCGATTAAAATCATATTTGAATACCTGCGGGATTCTTACGACAGCACTGATCCGCACCGTCGTGCTTTGGCCAGAGAAAAGATGCACAATGCATCCTGTATTGCCGGCATGGCCTTTACCAATGCCTTTTTGGGCATCAACCACTCTTTGGCTCACAAGCTGGGCGGCGAATATCACATCCCCCACGGACGTGCCAACGCCATCCTGCTGCCTTGGGTGATCCAATACAATGCAACCAAGCCGGTGAAGTTCGCCACTTGGCCCAAGTACAATCACTTCATCGCTGACAAGCGTCTGGCTGAAATCGCTAGAATTCTGGGTCTCCCCTGCTCTACCACCGAAGAGGGTGTAGCCAGCTTGATCAAGGCTGTGCAGGAATTGAATGAATATCTGCACATCCCGGCTACCATCAAAGATGCCGGTGTGGATGAAGCTGTGTTCCTGGCAGGTGTGGATGTGTTGGCCGACAAGGCACACTCCGACCAGTGCACCACTGCCAACCCCCGTTACCCCCTGGTAAGCGAATTGAAGGATCTGTACCTGAGGGCTTACTACGGTACTGCTGATTATCCCAACAAATAATTCCAAATTAGAACAAAGACCGGTACGAATTTTCGTATCGGTCTTTTTTTGACATTTTTCTTTTCATGTGTTATAATAACAGCGCTAACTTAGTTTAAAACGTTAAAGCATCAAAATAAGGAGAGCAAAACAATGGCGCCAAGGAAAGGAAACCTCATGGAAGTGCGGGATGACATCAAAGTTCTGGATGCAACTATTCGAGACGGTGGTCTTTGCAACAATTTCCAATTTACCGATGAATTTGTCACAGAGCTTTACAAAGCCAACATTAAAAGCGGCGTGGACTATATGGAGTTTGGCTATAAAGCCAGCCGGAAGCTGTTTCGGGAAGAAGACTTCGGAAAATGGAAATTCTGCAAAGAAGAGGATCTGCGCTCCATCGTTGGGGATAATGTTTCCAACTTAAAAATCGCTGTGATGGCAGATGTAGGGCGGTGCGATTTCAAAACCGATTTTCTGCCTAAAAAGGACAGTGTTATTGATATGGTGCGGGTAGCCTGCTACATTCACCAAATTCCCGCAGCCATTGAAATGATTGAATACCTTCACGATCTTGGATATGAAACCACCTGCAATATTATGGCAGTGTCCCAGTGCGACAGCAATCAAATTGAGCAGGCTTTGGAGATGCTTTGCAGTTCCAATGTGGACGTGATCTATCTGGTGGACAGCTACGGTTCTCTGTATCCTGAGAACACCTCTGCTTTGGCGGAAAAGTATCTGAAAGCCACGGATAAAGCGGGAAAAAAAGCAGGATTCCATGCTCACAACAACCAAAACCTGGCCTTTGCCAACACCATCGAGGCTCTGTCTTACGGCGTCTCTTATCTGGACGCCACGGCGCAAGGCATGGGTCGGGGCGCCGGAAACTGTGCTATGGAATTGCTGCTGGGCTTTTTGAAAAACCCAAAATACAATTTGTATGCCTTGTTGACCTTCATTGAAAAATACATGCTTCCCTTAAAGGAACAAGGAATTCAATGGGGATACGATTTGCAGTACATGTTCACCGGGCAGCTCAACCGTCATCCCCGGGAAGCCATGGAATTTACTGCCCAGAGACGCAAGGATTACTGCGATTTCTACAAGTCCTTGCTGGAGAATTTTTAAGGGATACTTCCTCCCTATTCTAATGATCTTACAACACAAAACCAGCCTTGTTTTATCAGCAAGGCTGGTTTATTTGTCCACAGCTTATTTTAGATATTATTTTTCATTTTCCTGGATTGGAGAAGTTTGAAGAATCCAAATGCTCCGCAGAAAATTAAAATTAGAATGCTGATGATTTGCGAAGTGGATACCCCGAACCAAATGCCCCGATAGGTATCCCCG
>CAZWNI010000213.1:0-2488 GCA_964635385.1 uncultured Oscillospiraceae bacterium | reverse complement strand
GATGAATCCCCGATATACAGAAAGGAACGCCCTTTGCCGGACGTTCCTTTTTTGTTTGGCATTGGTTTCATTTCTGTTTTTCCTGGCGCTCCAGGTCGCTCAGCATTCCGGATAAGCTGCCGGTCGTCTGTTGGGTTCAGCAGGGCGACGCTGACTTCTGCACTCAAACGTCATCTTGAGAGTCTGCCAACAGCAGGCTGCCCCAGTAAAGCCGTGCGGAAGGGGTGGTGGTCACCTGGGCGGCCTCGGAAGCGGAAAGGGCCTTGCCATAGATGCGGAAGTTTTTCAGCAGTCCGGCATAGTCGTTGTCCTCAAACCGGGAATAGCCCAGATAGTTTTGGGTAAAGCAATCCAGATTGGACAGCAGGCTGCTAAGAGTGGAGCCGGTATCATCGGCGGTGGTTTTCAGGGACCCGTCCAGATAGATGCAGAGCTGGGTAGGGGAAACGGTAAAGACAAAGCTGTGCCAGACCCCAGGGGTGACGCATTGGTAGTTGCCTAAGCCCATCTGCTGCACGATGATCTCGTCCCAGAAGCCGGTGGCAGATACCCCCTGGGTGGCGTACAGATCTCCTTCGCTGTTTTCCTGGGTAGCTGGGGCGTAAAACTGGAAGATTCGGGTCCAGTCCGCCAGATTGTCTGGCTTGATGTCCAAAGCAAAGGAAATGCCGTCGGAAAAGTCTTTCCCGGCAAACAGTTCGGCAGGCAGGGTCAGGTAGTTCTGCCGGATGGTGGGGGAGGCGGTGCAGGTAATGGTCAACGTGATGTTTTGACTGTAAGAAGGGTTGTCGTAGTAAAAATAAAGCTGGGTGTATTCCTCAATCTCCGAGGGGGCAGTGAAGAAAAGAGAACCGCTGCTGCCGCTGGAGGAAGAAGAAATGGCCGTGCCTAAATCCAAGACGGTTCCGTCTTCCTTGGCCAGGGCCAGATGCCCGGCGCTGCCGTAGCAGGGAGCGGCTCCCTGGCTGGTGGGAATTTGGGAGATCATGGCAAAGGTATAGCTCACTCCCGCCTGGAAGGGGGAAGGGCTGCGTAGGGGAACGGCTACATAGTCGCTGCTGTCATCGGTGCGGGGCGAAAGGATGTAGCCGTTGTCGTAAAGCTGGATGGATTCGGTGGAGGTAAGGTTTACCAAACTTCCCAAAGTCATAGCATCGCCGGTAGCGGGAAGGGTGCGGCAGCTTTTGCCGGTATCATCCCAACTGCCCAAGCCCTGCACGCCTACCGGGGTGGCGGTAAAAGTGGGGTTGAGCTGATCCGTCCAATCCTCCTGCAAGGGGAAGTAACTGATCAGATCGTTGTTGGGGTGGTCGCTTTCCGCCAGGTACAGCCGTTTGGGGTTGGGGGGCGTCAAGGCGTCGTATTGGCTCTGGGAGAGCACCTGCATATTTTGATTGACGTCCACTGACTGGATCTGCTGAAGCTGCTGGGCGATCTGGGCGTGAAGATTTTCCACGGCATGATAGAGGGTAATGCAGTTTTGGTTCCAGCTGTAGGCCTGGTCTGCGTTGGTTTGAGATTCGTCGGCGTTTTCCTGGGCGGAAGCGGCGCTGGCTGCTGCTGCGGCGGCGTAATTGGCGGCAGCCTCTGCGCTTTGGGAAAGGGAAGCCGCACTTTCTGCCGCTGCTTGGGCGGAGCTTTGGGCAGCTTCCATAGACTGCTGGGCTTCCTCTACCATGTCCCGCAAAATTTGGTAATCGGACTGACTGGTAAATTCCTGGCTGGAAATGGGGTTTTTCCATACCTTCAGCAGCAGCACCGGGGTTTGGATTGTCTGGTCATCCCCTGCAATTTCCAGCACAAAGCTGTGTTCCCCTGCTACGCAGCACATCTGTCCGGTAAGAACCAGGTAGACCAAGCAGCCTTCATAGGTGGCGGCTTGATAGATGCTGGTGCCGTCGGATTTTTTCATCCGCAGGTTCACCGCCCAGCCCTCCGGCACCGGCCAGTCGACGCCGTTTTTTTGCAGGCGGATCTCCAGCAGCCGCAAGTTGGTATCGTACTGCATACATTGAAGCACCGGCGGCTTTTGGCCGGTAAACTGCAGGTCCACGCAGGTTTGGGTGATCACCATTTGGGTTTGCGTTTCACTCATGGGATTCCTCCTTCAATTACGGTGCAAGATGTGATTACAGGAAGTATGGTAGCGGCAACCCGGCAGGCTGTCAATGCAAATTTCGGATTTTATAAAGGCTTTTTCCAGCAGATGACAATCACTTTGTGTTTGGTTTAATGATTCGCTGATTGGACTGGAATTCACTGCATACCCTTAGATGTTCTTTTCAAAGCCATCAAGGTGAAAGACAAAGCGTCAATGAAAGGGAAAAGTCAATGGCTCAGGAAGAAGGATTCACCTTCTTGGGTAAAATTGAGTTCACAGTGGGAAGACAAAAGAAAAATCCCCCAGAAGACCTTGACGGTATCTGGGGAATCCTTTGGAGCTGCTAACCAGATTCGAACTGGTGACCTCGTCCTTACCAAGGACGTG